>JBJSXS010000461.1:0-3491 GCA_046086545.1 Gemmata sp. | reverse complement strand
GCCGGCGATGATCACCTCGATGCCGCGCGGCTCGGCCTGCTCCGCGTACTCGAACAGCAGGTCCGGGGTGCGGTGCGCGGACACCACCCGGCGCTCGCACGGGATGCCCAGGCGCTCCAGCACCTCGACCGCGTGCTTCATCGTGTCCCAATCGGACCGCGAACCCATGATGACCCCGACGCGCGGCGGGCGCGCGGCCGAGGACGGCGAGTTGGGCGTCGGGTGTTCGTCCGTCATGCGGGCGTTCCGGTCGGGGGCGGGCGCGGCTCGACGCGGCGATTGTATCCGCGGGGTGTCCGTGCGGCGCGGGGCGTTGGGGTTGTGCCCCGCGTGTGGCGCGGTATAAGCCCGGCACTCAGACCAGGACACGGGGGCGAGTCATGCGCGGGGGTACGCTCCGGGCGGTGCCGGTGTGCGTCGTGGTGTTCGCGTGCGGGTGCTTCCTCACCAAGCCGTACGTTGGCTCGGTGGCCGCCCCCACCCCGACCCACGCCTACTGGCGACAGGCGAACGCGGTCCTCGCCCAGAAGCCGACGAGCAGCGACCTGCCGGTGCTGGTCGAACTGGTGCGCAAGCAGACGGACCAGCTCCGCGACCTGCCGACCTAGGGCGTGGACGCGGACATGCTGACCGCGGTTGAGAACGTGATCAAGGCCGAGGACGCGGTGCTGTACCGGGCCGCGATGGTGGACAGCGACCCCGAGCGGCTGAAGACGTCAGAGGGGCTGGCGAAGGCGTTCGCCGACGCCAACCGCGCGGCCGCGGAGTCGAAGAAGCGGCTCCGTGCGCTCCAACCCACACTCAACACGCGCCACGGCGGCGGATTCTGAGAAGACGAGCGGGAGAAAGCGAGACGACGACAGCCCTCGATTGCCCGTCTTCGTCTCCCTGCTCCCGCTCACCCCTTCTGCTCAGTTGACTCCCGCGCGGTTGCCGGCGGCGGTGGGCGCGTTCGTGGGGAACCGCAGGAACGCGGCGTCGTCGTTCGGGTTCGGGTCGGGAAGGGGGGTTGGGTGCCGGGTCAGCGCGAGCGGCGGAGCGCCCGGGCCGCTGGCCGGTTCCGCGAAGTTGTCCGCGGCGGCGAGGTTCTTGAGCGGGCCGGACGCCTTGAGCACCGCGCCCGTCTTGGCGAAATAGTTCAGCGACACCTTGACCGCGTACCCCTCCAGCTCCGGCGGCGGGCCGTCGAACTGCAACCCGGTCGGCATCTGGTAGAAGCTGTTGTTCGTGATCGCGCCCTTCGTCGGCCGCGCGGCCTGCCCGGGGGGTAGCTTCGCGAACACGATCCCGGGGCCGGCCAAGTTGTAGAAGCGGTTGTTGTGGATTTCGAAGTCCAGCGCCGCACCGTCAACCCGGACGCCGCCGCGCCCCGCCCCCTCGAACCGGCAGTTTTTGATGGTCACGAACCGGGTGTCGGCGGCCTTCCCCTCGATCAGCACCGCCTCGGCAGTGGGCGCCAGCAGGACGCGCACGCGGTCGAGCGCGACCGGGCGGCCCTCGAGCCCCGTCAGGTTCGAGAGGTGCACGCCGGCGCGGGTGACGTTGCGCACGGTCACGCCCTCGACAGTAGTTACGGGCGAGATGCCGTTCAGCCGGATGCCCACGTCGGCCGCGCCCTTGCCGTCGAACTCGAGGTTCTTGACGCGGAACCCCTCCAACCCGCCGCCGTCGAGCATGATCCCGCCCTTCGCGCCCGGCGGCCCCAGGTACTCGATCACCGGCGGCTTGCCGTCGCCGGTCGCGCCCTCCACGGTCACGTCCTTGTGCCGGTTGCGGTCCAGCTTCAGCGCCGGCTCGACCAGGCGCGGTTCGACAACAGCGATGGTGTCGCCCGGGCCGGCCTTCGCCAGCGCCTCCCGGAGCGTTGCCACGGAACCCTCGCCGCCACCCTTGTCCACCGTGATCTTTCGGCCCGGTGCCCCCGGTTTGTTCTGGGCCGGGTTGGTCTGGTTGCCCTTGTTAAAGAACGCGAAGTACGTTCCGACGGCGGCGCCCGTCAGTACCAGCGCGGCGACGAGCGCCAGCACCTTGCCCTTGCCGCCGCCCGCTTGGGCGGGCTGGCGCCGCGGGGGCGGCTCGTCCTCGTCCGGGATGTCGGCCGGTTCGGGCCGCTGGGTGTCGCCGGGGGCCGCGTCCTTGGTGTCGGTGTCGAGCGTGGACCAGACGGCGGGCTCGTGCCCCGGACCCGCCGCCGCGGGCGCGACCCCGGCTGCGGGGACCACCCCGGTGAACGTGCTCGGGCCGCCCCCGGCCGGGCGCGGCAGGGGCGCCGCGAGTGAGGCCGGCCCCGCCCCCGCGGCGGCCCGTGACCCGGGGCCCGCGACGGCCGGGGCCAGCGCCGGGATCTCGCGCTCGGCCGGCGGCGGGATCGGCGTGGCGACCCACGGCCCCAGCCCGACCATCACCTCGGCCGGCGTCTGGTACCGCTGCGCCGGCTCCTTGGCCACCATCTTCTCGACCACCGCCGCCAGCGCCTCGGGCACCTCCGGGCGCAGCGACCGGAGGGGCCGGGGCGCACGCGTCTGGTGCCAGATCAGCTTCTGTGCGACGGAGCCTTCGGGGAACAGTTGGCTGCCGGTGAGCAGGAAGTACAGCGTGGCGCCGAGCGAGTAGATGTCCGCGCGGATGTCCACCGTGTGGCTGTCGATGGCCTGCTCGGGGGCCAGGTAGTCGGCCGTGCCGAGCACGTTCTCGTCGTTCTGCCGGGTCAGGTTGTCGTCGGTGTCGTGGGTGAGCCGCGCGAGGCCCAGGTCGAGGATCTTGACCAGCCCGACGCGGTCCACGAGGATGTTGCCCGGCTTGATGTCGCGGTGCAGCAGCCCGATCTCGTGCGCGTACTGGAGCCCGGCCGCGGCCCCGTACACGTAGTGGCACGCGCGGGCGACGTCGAGGGGGCCGCTCTTCTTCACCAGGTCCTGCAGGTTGATCCCGTCCACCCACTCCATGACGAGGAAGTGCAGGTTCTCGTCCTGGTCGATGTCGAACGCGCGGACGATGCTCGAGTGGTCCACCTGGGCCGTGGCCCGGGCCTCGCGCTGGAACCGGGCGCGGCTCGCGCTGTCCTCGGCCTTGGCGAGGGGCAGCACCTTGACTGCGACCCGGCGGCGCATCAGCTTGTGTTCGCACAGGAACACGGTGCCCATGCCGCCCTGCCCGAGCCGCTCCAGCACCTTGTACTTGCCCAGGCTGAACCGCTTGTACTTGCCCTGAAGGAGTTGTTCGGCCTGGAAGTAGGTGAGGACCGCGTCGCGGACCAGCAGTTGTGCCAGCTTCGTGGGGTCGGTGGGGAGCGCGCCGGCGTCGCGCAACTTCTGGGTGTACGCGCGGAGCTTGGGCTCCTCAACGAGGCCGCTCATCTGGACGAAGTCCAGAAGTTCGTCCGCGGTGGTCGGTGCGGGCATGGAGCATCTCCGGCGCGAGACCGGGCGGGGCGAACGGAGCAGCCCCGCCGAGCGGGATCGGTCAACGCACGGGATCGCAGTAAGTATAGC
>JBJSXS010000460.1:0-6642 GCA_046086545.1 Gemmata sp. | reverse complement strand
GTACCGTCGCTACTACGAGCTAGCCGCTCGGTACCGCGTGCCGGTCATGTTCCACACCGGCGACACGTACTCGCCCAGGGCCAAGTTGAAGTTCGCCCACCCGCTCGGCGTGGACGAGGTCGCGGTCGATCACCCCGACTGCCGGTTCGTCATGTGCCACCTCGGCAACCCGTGGACGACCGACGCGGCGGAGGTCATTTACAAGAACGTGAACGTGTGGGGCGACCTGTCGGGCCTCATGGTGGGCGACGACGCCACGCTCGCTTCCGAGGAGGGCCGCGATGCGGCCGCCGACCTGGCCCACGCGATCCAGCGCGCGATGCGGTACTCCGAGCGCCCCAACCGGTTCGTCTATGGCACCGACTGGCCGCTGGCGCCGATGACCGCTTACCGCGAGTTCGTCCGGCGGGCGATCCCGCCCGAGTTCCACGGGCAGGTGTTCGAGGAGAACGCGCGGCATCTGTTCCGTCTGGGCTGACTCCGAGAGTGCGCGATGGGAATGCTGCTCTACCTCGGCGGCGCCGTTGTCGCTTTTCTGTTCGTCGTGCACTTCTGGGACCGGTTGGCGCTGCGGCGGTTGGCCGCGCGGCGCGCGGGCGAGAGCTTCGACACCTTCCGCGCCGCGCTCGCGGACGAAGGCGCCCCGGAGTACGTGCTGCGCGGTGTCTATGGGCTGCTCCAGGGCTTCGCGGCGCGCGCGGTGGCCGACTTCCCGGTGCGCGCCGAAGACCACATCAAGGGCGTGTACGGCATGGACGATGCCGAAGTGGAGCAAGGCGTGAGGCGACTTCTCGCGGAGTGCGGGTACCGCTACCCCGCGGCCGAGCAATTCGCGCAGATGCCGCCGGTCCACACAGTTCGAGACCTCGTGCGCGCGGTCCTCAAGTGCCCCAAGGCGGACGGTAGCTCCGCCGGGTAGTACCGGCGGCACCAGCGCCGGTGCGTCACTCAGGCGTGCCGCGCCAGCCGAAGATCGACGACTCATACGTCGCGTTTGGCGCCAGGAATACGATCTCCTGGAGGCCGTCCCCGTCGCTGTCAGCCGCGAGCACGAGCACGCCGATGTTCCCGGTAACCCCCGGCGCGAAGAAGCTGTCAAGAGGTGCGCCGTTCGGGGCGAACGAGCGAACGTGCGGCGGCCCGCTGGCGGTGCCGGTTAGTATCTCCGTTAGCCCGTCGCCATTGAGGTCCCCGGCGGCCACGTTCACGCCGCCCATGAAACCTGGGTACGCCAGGAAACTGAGGACCTCCGCGGTCGTCACCCCGTCGAACACCTTGATGTGCCCTCCGCTGATACCCGCACCGGTGCCCACCACAATGTCCGCGTGCCGGTCGCCGTCGACGTCACCCGCGGCCACGCTGATCGTGCCGCGGAAGCCTTGGTAGGCCATGAAGCTCCACAGCACGGTGCCGGCCTCGCCGCTGAAAACCTTCACGTGCCCGGCGGCGCCGGTAAGTATGTCGGCGAACCCATCGCCGTTCACGTCCCCAACAGCGATGCTGACGTCCCCCCGGAACCCTTCGTAGGCCATGAAGCTGAGCAGCTCGGCTCCGGTCGCGCCGTCGATCGCCTTTACGTGTCCGCCCGGGCTGTTTTGCGCCAACACGATTGCGTCGGGCACGCCGTCACCGCTCACGTCGCCGAGGGTGATGAGTACCGGGCCCCGGTACCCAGGGAATGCGTCGGTCAGGTTCCGCACCCCGCCGGTTTCGGGGTCGAGCAACCGACCCGGGGTTCCCGGATTGCCGAACACCAGCGGTCCCGCGGCTGTGACGATAATTGTGGTGTCGTCGATCAGGGGCGTCGTGGTGTCCAGAGGGTCTCCTGCCACGTTCGTGATGAGCGTCCCGGCGGGAATCTGCAGGCGCAGCGTGCCGGCGGAGGTGGTGGTGACGACAACGGTAAAGACCCCGATCATGGCAGGGGTCTCGGTCGCCGAGTTCACCACGATGCCTGCGGTGCCGGCGTTCGAGAAGGCAGCGGTGGTGACGGTGAACGCGTTGATCTCTTCGCTGAACGTCACGGTGAAGGTGACCACCGAACCGGCCGTTACCGGGCCGCCTCCGACGTCGTCCACGATACTCAGCAGGCTTAAGGGGGACGTGGCGCCCACCTCGACCGCGCCGATATCGACCGTGCCGTTGAAAATGCGAGGGGTGAACCCGCGCTGGTCCGCAGCGCCCGTCGCCCCGCTCACGCCCGAGTTGACGCCCCGGTCGATCAGCAGGCTGCCCGGCTGGGGCAGGTGGGTCGGCGTCGATCCGCCGTACATCGCGAGCGGCCCGAGTCGCGCGTCAAGCGGCGCGCCATTGGTCCCGACCTGGTCGTTAGCGTTGAAACCCGTCGCACCGTTGTTGACCCCGATGAAGTTGCCTCCACCGCTGGTCACCGTACCGGACACGTCGCTGCTCGTCGTCGTGCTGCTGTTGCCGGCGACGACGGTGTTGACGAGGACCACGCTGGACCCGAACGCGTCTAGCCCGCCGCCACTGGTGTTCGGACTGGAGTTGTTGGCCTGGTTGAGCGTGATCGTGGAGTTGCTGATGGTCGCGGTCCCGCCGTAGACGCCGATGCCACCGGCACCATTCGTGTTGTTCGCGACGTTGCCGCTGATCGTCGAGTTGACGACCGTGACCGATCCGCTTTCGCTATGAATACCGCCGGCCACCTGCCCGAGGTTGGCGTTGTTGTTCGCAATTGTGCTGTACAGCACGGTCAGCGTGCCGGTGTTCCCGATTCCACCCGGGTCGCCGGACGTCAACCCGCTCACGTTCCCGCTACCCGTGTTGTTCTCAATGAGTACGTGGTTCAGCGTCAGGGTCCCGAAGTTTGTGACGGCCGTGCTGCTCGCCCCGGCCATTTTCAACCCGGAGATGAATGCCGTCACACCGTTGTTGACTTGGAAGAAGCCGAAACTCGGGTCGGCGTTAGGCGAACGTATGAGTGCGACGAGCGTCGCGCCGGGGCCGTCAATCGTGATATCATCACTGAGCGCCGGGAGGGCCGTCTCGAGATATACCACCCCGCTCAGACCTTGAGAAAAGTTGATTGTGTCAGCAACACCGGTACTGGCGTTCGCCTGCGTCACGGCGTCGCGTAGCGAACCGGTGCCTGCATCGGCGAGGGTGGTGACGGTGTAGAGGGCGGGTACCTCGCGGTCCTCCAGTCGCTCCAACTGGAGCAAACTCCGCCGTCCCGGGTTGCCCGGACCGTGGTTGAGCGAATGTGGAGCATAGGGGGTTCGCGCCATGATCGTACTCGGGCTGTTCAAGAGAAGATGCCTTGAACGCAATCGGACTGATATAAGTGACTTCGGCAAGATGGGGTAGTTACCATGATGGTAATCGGCCGGAGCTGACAACGGAGGGAGAATTGCCCCCGGATTCTGAAAATCTACGCATGCATACCGGCTGCCCTGGGTAAATATCTAACCGCTGAGCGTATTTGGTGTTCTGAACGTGTGGACTGGTGCCTTCTCAAAGCCGGCGCACATGGATTGGCCCGTCTATAGTGATTGGTACGTTTCGCGCCGGTGCTGAACCCTTCTGCACGGCCCGGGCTGGCACGAGGGCCAGGCCCAGCCCACCCCCGCCGCGCGCCCGGAAAGTGTCCTAAGCTCCATGTGTACGGAGCCTTGGGAGTCAGCAGATGAAAGTGCTTGTAGCTGACGACAACGACTCGGACCGCCGCAGTCTGCTCGAGGTGATCGCCGGGTGTGGTTGGGAGGGGACTGCGGTGGCTGATGGCGAGGCCGCCTGGTCCGTCCTCGCCGGCTCGGACCCACCACGAATTGTGCTTCTCGACTGGGTGGGCCCGCGGGTCGGCGGTCCGGCGGTGTGCCGGCGGATGCGCCAGGCGCCGCGGCCCGAACCGACCTATGTAATCGCACTCACCGCAGGCGGCGGTGCCGACGCCGGACCCCTGGCGGGCGGGGCGGACGACTTCGTCGCCAAACCAGTCGACCCCCAGGAGCTGGCCGCTCGACTCCGCGCCGCGCACCGCATCCTGGACCTTCGGGGCTTGGAGTCGGTCATATTCTCGTTCGCGCGGGCCGTGGACGAGAAGAACCCGTACACCCGGGGGCACTCGGAACGGGTGCGGCGCGTGGCCCTTGCCCTGGCCGAGCGACTCGGGCTGCCGGCCGCCGAAGCCGACCGCTTGCGGCGGGGCGCTGCCCTTCACGACATCGGAATGATTGCGGTGCCGGACGCCCTGCTGAACAGCGCTGGGCCGCTCGCGTCCGAGCAGTACGACCTGATCAAGCGGCACCCCGAGCGCGGCGCGCAGATGCTGGAAGGGGTCGAGCCGCTGCGCGACCTGGTTCCGCTTGTCCGTTGGCACCACGAGCGGCTCGACGGCCGCGGGTACCCTGATGGGTTGAGCGGGTCGGAGGTTCCGGCGCTAGTTCGGGTGCTTTCGGTGGCCGACGTGTACGACGCGCTAAGCTGCGACCGCTCGTACCGTCCGGGCATGCCCCACGACGTGTGCCTGGGGGTGCTTCGGAAGAACGCTGCCGGTGGCGGCCTCGACCCGGAACTGGTCGAGCAGTTCTGCGCGATCCCGCCCCATCTGGTCGAACCCCAAACCGATATCGGGTCCGGATCGCGAACGATCCCGCCCTCGTTCGCCCGTGAAGTCCTGGCGGCCCGACCCTGACGGTCTGTGACGGTGGGCCGCACCACCCCGTCACAGACCGCCCGGTCAAAAGCCGGTCTTGTACTTGGCAGCAAGGGCCGTGCGCGTGTCCGCCATCTTGCGATCGATGAACGACCACGCCTCGGTCCGCCGCGCCTTGTCCGCCTCGACCACCTTGTTCATCTCCGCCAAGATCTTGGGCGCGTTCGTCTCGGCGTAGCCCGGGTTGCTCATCACCTGCGGACGCAGCCCCCACCACCCGACCGATGTTGAGCGGCCCGAGTAATAGACGTACCCCTGGTCGGCGAGGGCCTTCTGATCAATCGGGACGCCCCGCAGGCTTTGGGCGACGGCCTGCAACCGCTTCGCGCACTGCTGGGCCGCGTCCACCGCGAGCGGGTCCACGTTCCGCCGGTTCAGCATCCGCAACTGGTCGGCCGCCTTGTCGTGCCAAGTCGCCATCTTCTCGTACTTCGAGTTGTCCTTGATCTGGGCGATGTCGGCGAGGATCTGGTCCACGGCCGCCAGGTACCGCTTGGTCGCCGAGGCGGTCGGCTCGTTACCCTTTTCGTCCGGGTCCTGGTCGGCGGCCGGGTTCGGGAACGCAAACAGCGAGATGATCCGCTTCAGGTCGGGAACCGTCAGCGGACCCGACAGAGTCATCCTGTTGCCAGCGAAGTCGACCTTCCAGTTGTCGATCCCCTGGATCGCGATCCCCTGATCCTCGAGCACCTCGCGGAACAGGTCCGGCAGCGTCTTGCGGAACCGGGCCGGCTCGAGCGCGAAATCGACCGCGATGCTGCCCTGGACGGTTTCGGTGATCTTGGCCGAGAACGTCAGCCCCTTGAGCTGTGCCAGGAACGGGGCCAACAGATCGACGTCCGCCTTCACCTTCGTCACCGACGGGCTGGCCGGCAGCGCCAGACGGACGATGTGCTTGTCCACGACGTCTTCGAGGTCGACGGCTATGGTGACCGTGTTGGTGCCGGCGCCGTCGACCGCCTTGCGCAGGTACGGGGCCAGGTCGCCGGTCTTCTTCGCGCCGGCCGCCTTCATGTACCGGGCCGTGTACTGCCGGTCGGCCGGGTGAACCGCGACGAGCGTGGAGCCGGGCAGGGCGGTGAAGTAAACGTCGCGCGGGGACAGCGCGGCCACCTGGCCGGCGATCTCATCGGGCGAGCCGCCCTCGCGGGTGGCCAGATCTCGCATGTTCGGCAGGTTCCGGACCTTCACCAGCCCGACCTGGTACTCGCGGGTCATGTGGCTCAGGTTCGCGTCCGCGGCGATGAGCACCTGCTCCGCGTCGGGCGGCACAAACCCTAGCACGCTGCGGTTCTCGGTCAGCGCCTTCTCGCGCCACTTCTCGGTCGTCGCCAGCGGGCTGGCGTACGCGGCCTTCACGTCGATCAGGACGACCGTGTTCGTGTTCGGGGGGGTGTACTTCACGAGGTCATCGAACGGACCGGCCGCGCGGGCCAGACCGGTCGCAGCGAGTACCAGACAGCAGGCGACCGGCGCGCAACGCAGCATGGGACATGACCTCACGGGTGAGTACTTCCCGGGCCGCACCTCGAGCGCGAGGGCTGCAGCCCGGTGCGGCCTTGGGAACGCGCCCTACGAAACCGCATCGGAAACGAGTTCCCGTAGGCTCGTTCTCGGCTCGAAAGTGTCGAAAGTCAAGCGCATTGCGGCGTACGGCGGCGCGGAGGATCCGTCGCCGCACGCCGGTCGGTAACGTCTGGGGCGCTCCGTCGTCGGCCTATCACTCGCTGCCGCCACGGGATCGGTGGGCGTACAGCAGTCATCCGGTTGATGTGGAGGAACGCTCGCGCAGGCGGCTCGGTACCGTGGGGACGTTGTTCCTGTACTGCTCGCGCTGCGGCCCCTGCACTACGCTGGTCGCGCGGTGCCGGCGCCGCCCGGACAGATCAGGCGACCGCCCAGCGGACAGATTACCCGCGAATCGTACCCCAACATCCCCACGAATTAGTACTACAGCGCAGGCT
>JBJSXS010000459.1:0-5262 GCA_046086545.1 Gemmata sp. | reverse complement strand
GTCGCGGTCGCCGCGGCGGCTCGCCAGCACGCCGCGCAGGAACTCCGCGCGGATCACCACGTCGCGGTCCCGGCTGCCGGCGAGGCGCTCGAACACCTGTTCCGCCTGGTCGAACACCTTTTGCTCCATGAACGTTTCGCCGATCCCGAAGTCGGCTTCGACCGCGAGCGCGGTCTTCGCGTACTTGTTCATCAGGGTGGTGAACTCGGCCCGCGCCAGGTCGTACCGCTTGGCCTTGAAGTAGTTCCGCCCGAGGAGCAACTGCACCCGGGCCTTCTCGGTGTCGTCGAACTCCTTGGAGTCGGTGTTCTTGATGAGCCACGCGCGGAGCGTGTCCTCGACGCGCGTGTGGTTCGGGTCGCCGCCGGCCGCGATGTGGCTCTCGGACACGAACAGGAGGAGGTCCACCGGCACCTCCGCGCGGTGCTCGTCGAACAGTTTTTGGTTGGCGAGGTAAGTCTCGAACGCCAGCTTCTGGTCCCCCAGCCGCAGTTGCAGCGCGGCGGCGAGCAGCGGAGCGATGGGAGACTTCTCGTCGATGACCGCACCGCCGGCGGCGCCCAAACGCGTGTACGCCTGCGTGAGCAGATCGCGCCCGGACTTGCGGCGCCCCTCGTCCAGCCCGGGGAAGTGCCCGAGCATTCCGCTCATCAGTGTCGCAGCGGACATGTAGTCCTTGCGACCCATCGCGGCCTGCACGTAGGGCGTGAGCAGATCGAAGTCGGTCGCGTCGCCGTACCCGTACACGGTCGCGTCCGCGAGCGCGAGCAGGCGCTTCATCGGCGCCTCCTTCCCGCCGTCGTCCAGTTCGGTGAGCGCGGCCCGGGCGACCATCGAAGCCCGCCCGACGTTCAGGTCGCGAACCAGCGTGTACAGTGCCCGCTTGTCGGCCGGCGTGATGGCCGGCGGCTTCGGCGCGTTCGGGTCGGCCTTCGGATCGACCGCCGGCGGCGTCCACGTTCGGTACGCACCGACCCAGCCCGATAGCGCGCTCCAGTCGTTCTCGGGCGCTTGCCCGCCGAACGCGCGGTCGCGGACCTTGTTGGCGGCAGGGAGGAGCAGTTTCGCGGCCCCGGCGATGTCGTTGGCCTTTACGAGGTAGTCCGCGCGCGTCACTGCGAAACTGAAGTGCCAGCCGCTGTCTTTGGCGAGCAGCGTGTCGGTGTACTTGGGCTTCTCCGCGTCCGGCAGGAGGGCGATCAGCCGCTGGGCGCACTGGTAATAGTCCTGGGTGTCGGGGCTGCCGGTCATGCCGCGCTCCCAGCACTCCTTCGCCTCGGCCTTCATGTTGAGCGCCGCAAGCGCGTCCCCCATCGCCGCCGCGTGGCTGTTGTCGTACCCGAACTTGTCGAACATCTTCTTGGTCCACGCCCACGCCTGTGTCGCGGTCGCGTTGTCCTT
The DNA here is from genome assembly GCA_046086545.1 of Gemmata sp. GTDB lineage: Bacteria > Planctomycetota > Planctomycetia > Gemmatales > Gemmataceae > Gemmata. Next base: position 3,861 of record JBJSXS010000459.1, on the reverse strand, counting down.
GAAGTGCCCCGCCACGGTGAAGAGCCGGCGGGCCGCCTCTGTGCTTGTGCCGGTCGGTTCGAGCTTCAGAAGTCCGGTTGCGGCCTCACGGTACGCGTCGGGCTTCGCGTAGTCGGTGGCGTACTGCAGGTACGCGGCGGCCGCGTCGTAGGACTGCGGCATCCGCGTGACCCACGCCTTCGCCGCGGCGACGCTGTTGGCCGGGGCCGGCGAGTAATTCCGCGTGTAGTACTGCTGCAGGTAGAGGAGGTCGGACGCGACCGCGTCGGGGTAGGCGCTCACGCGCGCCGGGTCCGCGAGCAGCTTCGCGCGGGCCGCGGCCGACTGCGCGCTCCACACGTTCGCGGCAGCCGCGGTCTCGTAAGCGTTCCACTCCGCGTTCACCGGCTCCTTGTTGGACGCGGCGAGCGCGGCGTTTGCGGCCTGCGCGCGCTTCGCGAGGTCTTTGTTGGCGAGCTTCGCCTGCGCCCAGTTCGCGAGGGTCGCGCGGTACGTCGTGACCCAGGGGAACTTCTGGCGCGCCGCGACCACCTGTGCCAGTTCGGCGTTGAACTCGTTGTCGTCGGCGGCGGAATCGAGCAGCCAGTTCACGGCCCCGCCGGTGTTGCCGTCGTTGGCGGGGGCCTGGTACGCGACCTCGCGCGCCACAGCCTTCGCCGCCGGGATGTTCTGGGAGCGGTCGCGCAGCACCTCCAGAGCGAGTGAGTATCGGAGCGCGGCCGCGTTTGCGGGCGCGCTCTTCGCGATCGCGTCGCGCATCACCTTCTCGGCCCCCGCGAGCCGGTTCGCCTTAACGGTCTTGTCCGCGTCGTTGCCGAACAACTGCGCGTAGACCGACGCGGCGCTGTGCGAGCGCGCGTCGAACGGGAGCACACCGGCAAGGAGCTGTTCGGCCTTGGCTGTGTCCTTGTTAGTTAGGTAGACGCTCGCGAGTCGGGTCTGCGCCGCGTACCGGTCGGCGCGGGTCGGGTATTTCGTCAAGTAATCGTTTACGGTCGGCTCGAACTCCGCGGGCTTCGGGTTCGTCTGGTACAGTTCCTCGATCAGCCGCATGTGCAGATCGGGCCGGGGCGGCATGCCGGCAACCGCGATGGCCTTGCGCCAGCTCTCAACCGCGTTGACGCGCTGCCCGAGCCGGGCGTAGTTTTCTGCGGCGCGGGCGTGCAGGTACTGCAGGTGGTACGGCGTCGTCGGAGGGCTCTTGGCGAGCATCTTGGTGGCGACCGCGTTGGCCTTGGCCCACTGGCTCGCGCGCTCGTGCGCCTCGATGGCGACCCACCCCGCACCGGTTGCGGGGCCGCCCGCCGGCAGCTTGTCGAGCATCTCCTCCCCGAGCGCCGCGGCCTTCGCGAGCGAGTCGGGGGTGTTGACTGCGAAGTACAGCCCGATGGCGTCGCGGCCGGCGCGCTGGCCCTCGGGCGTCGCCCCGAGGCGCTTCCAGTGAGCCTCCTGCACGACCGCCGTCGCCACGGAGTCGTTGGTCTTGCGGAGCAATCGGGCCAGCCAGTTCTCGATTTCCGCGCACGCGGGGTCGTTCGGGTGTCGCGCCAGGAACTGGCGCCCGGTGGCGATCAGCTCCTTGTTGCGGCCGGTCGCGCGAAGCCCGTCGATCAGCTTCAGCATTGCCTCCTTGTGACGCGCGTGGGCGGTGTGCAGCCCGACGAACGACTGCCCGGTGCGGACCAGCCCGAACGGCCGCCCGCTCTCGTGGTACAGGTCGATCAGCTTGAGCTGGAGTTCCGCCCCTTCCTTGCTCGAAGCGGCCACCTTGGCGAGTTGCGTCTCGAGTGCCGCGGCCTGTTTGCCCACGGCGTCGATTTCGCCCTCGGGCACGGCCGGCTTGTCTGCGGGCTTGGGCGGCTGGTGCGCGGCGGAACCCACTCCGAGGAGTGCGAGGAAAAGGCCGGCGAACGCGAGCGTGCGAGAGTACATATCGTGCGCCAATGGGGTTGTTCTTGGCGATCCCGGTCGTTTGTCCGGGTCGTTGTGGTTGGTCGTGGCGGGCGGTTCGGTGTCCGGTCCGGTCGGAACCCTAATTCCCCGACTTGCGCAGCGCCTCAGAGATCTTCTTGGCGTCGGGCGCGAGCGGGCTCTCGGGGAAGTCGGCTATCATTTGGTCGAACTGTTTACGCGCCTCGGCTCGCTTTTCGAGCCGGTACAGGCACCGCCCGTAGTTGAACAGGATGACGTCGAGGAACTTTGCGTCGGGGTGTGTGCGGAGCACCGTCTCAAACACGTCGATGGCGCGGGCGTAGTCCTTTTGCACGTAATAGTAGTTGGCCATCTTCGCCACCGCCTCGCCCACCCGCCCGCTGTCCGGGTGCTTGTCGAACACCTTCTTGTACTCCTGGAACGACTGGTCGAAGAGTTGTGCGGCGCGGGCGCCCTCGGCCTCCTTAGCCATCTCCTCGTAGCACTCGGCGATGCCGTACTGGGCCTCCCCGCGGAGCGGGCTCTTGTCCAGACGCAGCACGCTGTTGTAGATCCCAATCGCGCGCTGCATCTGCTTCTGCTTTCGGGCGACCTGGGCCAGCGACAGCAGTGCCGCGTCCACGAACTCGCTGTTTGGGAACTCACGCTGCAACCGCTGGCTCATCGCGGCGGCGAGGTCCAGATTGTCCATCTCGAAGTAGATCTTCCAGAGTTGCACGTAGGTCTCTTCGAGGGTGCGGCCGCCGAGTTTCGCGGCTTCGGCGCTGATCTCCTCGCACATCTTCATCGCCTGCTCGTACTTGCTGTCCGCGTGCTGCTTGAGGCCGAACTCCTTGTACCGGTTGCCGATGTTCGTCAGCGCGCTTGCGGTCTTCAGTTGCGTCTTGACGCGTAGTTCCTGGTCGTTGATCTGCGTCTGCGATACGCGAACGCTGCCGAGGCTCCCCTCCACCACTCGCGCCTTGAAGACAACCGTTCGCGGCTCGCCGGTCGCGTTCTTTGCGTCGAAATAAGTTAGCACGATGAGGTCGTTGGGCAGCGCCTGCAATACCTGATCGTCGGCCTTCACAGTCTCCGACTTTTCGAGCGAAACGACTGCACGGAACACGCCCGAGTGTGTCGTGCCGTCGTCTTCGGCAGGCTTAGGCGGTTCGGGAGCAGGCAAAGGCTCCTTTTTGGGTTCGTCCTTTTTGGGTTCGTCAACTGGCGGAATGACGAGCGGGACGGTTTCCGGGGCCGCACGAGCGATTTTCGCCTCGGTAAGAATCACGTCTACCTTGTCGATCTTCTTGAACCGGTCGAGCTTGTTCGGGTCCGACTTGGCGGGCATCGGCGGCATTCCGGCCGGGCCGGCCTCGGCGGTGATCTCTTCGGGCGATTTCTCGCGGTACACCTCGACAGTCGCTTTGAGCACGTCGGCGCCGTCGGTCAGGTCGTGGTCCGCGTCAACTACCTGCAGGTGAACACCGCGACCCAGTACGACGCCTTGCAGAGTTTCGGAGTACGCGCCGTCCACGATGTTCGCGGTCGCGGTGCCTACCAGGGGTACCTGCTTGAGGACGATATTTTCCTTCGCGCCGGCCGCGGTGTGCAGGTCGCGGTATGCGATCTTCACCGTATCGCCGCCACGGACTTCGAGCCGCCCGTTGCCCGGTTTCGCTTTGCCAAGCGCGGTCGGGATCGTGCCGACGACCACCCGCACGTTCCGGCCGATGGGTACGCACTCGACCGTTTCGACGTCGCCGCAGGTCGACTCGACCTTCACGGCAACCGTTTTGCCCGGTTCGAGTGCCGCCAGGTCAGCGTCTTCGATGCGCACGAACAACCGCTTACCGGCTTCCAGAATCTCTGGAATGGGCTTCACCCCCTCCGGGGTAGCGTCCGGCGGGGGCAGGGCGGTGCCCACTCGCTCCAGCGCCGCGATCGCGC
>JBJSXS010000458.1:0-3618 GCA_046086545.1 Gemmata sp. | reverse complement strand
CGGTGACGCTGTGCCCGGGCGCGTGCTTCGGGTACTTCCAGACCCAGTGGCGCAAGTGGGACGAGGTGTGCCCGTACCCGTACCTCGGGGCCGGGGTCAGCGACGCCCCGAAGCCCCCGGTGCCGGTGGTGAACGTCCCGCGGGTCGGCTCCGAGCTGAGCCCGCCGCGCCCGGTCGATCCGAAGCTGGGCGACCCCAAGGGCGCCACCGACCCGAAGGGGCCGGGGCTGCCGGTGCCGCCGGTGCCGCCGGTGCCGCCGGTGCCCAACAAGTTCGGCCCGTGACCCCGGCGTTCTGAGTTCCAGATTCCGAGTTCCAAGTGAGGCCGGTGCCGCGCACCGCGAGCACGTGTCCCGAACTTGGAACGGCTGGAACCCGGGACTTGGAACTTCTCTCATGACCTGTCTCATCACCGGCGGCGCCGGGTTCATCGGCTCGCACCTCGCGGAGGCGCTCGCCGCCGCCGGGCGCACCGTGCGGGTGCTGGACGACCTTTCCACGGGCCGCGCCGAAAACCTCGCGCACGTCCGCCCGGCGCCGGAACTCGTCCGGGGGTGCGTGACCGACCCGGGCGCCGTGCAGCGGGCGGTAGCGGGCTGCGACGTGGTGTTCCACCTCGCGGCGCTGGCGTCGGTCGCGAAGAGCGTCGAGGACCCGCTGGCGTCACACGCCGCGTGCGCGACCGGCGCGCTGACGGTGCTCGACCAGGCGCGGCGCGCCGGGGTGCGGCGCGTGGTGTACGCCGGCAGCGCGAGCGCCTACGGGAACGCCTCGGACCCCGCCGGGCAGGACGAGAACACGCCGCTGATGGCGCTGTCGCCCTACGCCGCGGCCAAGCTGGCCGGGGAGCTCTACGCGGAGTCGTTCGCGGCCTCGTACGGCATGGAGACGGTGCGGCTGCGGTTCTTCAACGTGTTCGGCCCCCGGCAGCGCGCCGACAGCCCGTACAGCGGGGTCATCGCCATCTTCGCGGCGCTGCTCGCGCAGGGGCGCGTGCCGACCGTTCACGGGGACGGCCTCCAGTCGCGCGACTTCGTGTACGTGTCGGACGTGGCGCGGGCGCTGACGCTCGCGGCCGAAGTGCCGGGCGTGTCGGGCCGCGTCTACAACGTCGGCACCGGGGCGAGCGTGAACCTGCTGGGGCTCGTCGCCGAACTGAACGGCATACTGGGGACGAGTGCGGTGCCCGCGCACGGGCCGGCGCGGGCCGGCGACGTGCGGCACTCGCGCGCGAAGATCGACCGCATCCGCGCGGACCTGGGCTACGAGCCGCGGGTGCCGTTCGCCGAGGGGCTGCGGCGCACGCTGGCGTGGCTGCGGGCGGCGTGACGCCCGCTGACGGGCCGGACCTCAGTCCAGCGGCAGCTTGTACTTGCTCAGCAGCAGCTGGTACTTCTCAAACTCGATGGGGTGCAGGTCGGCGGCGGTCAGCCCGAGCCGCTTGGCGGCCTTCAGCTCATCGACGGCGAGGATCCGCTTGGCGTCCAGCTGGTTCAGGTCGTACGCCCAGGCCAGGTGGAAGTGGTACACCGCGCGGTCGTACTGCACCAGCGCCATCTCCAGGTCCTTGACCGCCTGGTCCGGGCGGCCGCTCACCAGGTACGCGACCGCCCGGGTGTCGAGGAACGACGGCACCGGGCCGCGCACCCCGATCAGCTCGGACATCATCTTGACCGCGTCGTCGGCCCGCTTCAGCTCGGGCTGGCGCAGCGCGAGCAGCATGGACAGGTTGTTGACCACCAGGTCCTTGCGCCCGCGCCCGTTCGCGAGCCGGTCGAACGCGGCGATGGACCGCTCGTACTCCTTGACGGCCGCGTCGTACTCGCCGCGGGCGTCGTGCAACTCGGCCTTCGCGCCGATCAGCGCGGCCTCCAGTTCGGGGTCGCGGCCCGCCTGCGCGAGCGCGGCGGCGAGCCACTTCTCCACCTTGGCCTCGACCAGCACGTCGGGCCGCTTGGCCCGGACCGCGCCGGTGAGCAGCCGCGCGGTGAGCAGCGGCGGCGCCTTGTCCTCGCGCGCGAAGGCCAGGTCGATCGCCCGCTCCGGCTGCCGCTGCCGGATGTACAGGACCGCGAGGGACGCGTGCGCGCCGGGGTCCTTGTTGCCCGCCAGGTGCTTCTGGTACACGGCCACCGCGTCGGCGGTCAGCCCGAGCTCCTCGAGCAGCGGGCCGGACCGGGCCGGTACGTTGTCGCCCTCGTCCCACTTGGGGAACTTGTGGATCAGGTCGCGGGCCTGGTCCAGCAGCTTCTGGGCCGCGTCCCGCTCGCCGACCGCGGTCCGGTCGCGGCTCTTGCGGTACAGCAGCCGGGCCTCCTCGCGCACCGGGTCCCAGCTGTTCGGGTTGTTCAGCTTCAGCCGCTCCAGCGCGCCGTCGGCCAGGTCCAGCCGGTTCAGCGCGACGTACACCCGGACCAGGGCCGCGAGGTGCTCGGCGGTGACCCCGGGGCGGAGCTGCGCGGCCAGCTTGAACCACTGCTCGGCGTCCCCGTACTTGCCCTGGTCGAACGCCAGCCGGCCCAGCAGGTAGAACTCGTCGGGGGTCAGGTCGCCGCGCCCGCCGTAGGACTTGAGCACCCGGACCCCCTCCTCGCGGGTGGCCGGGTCCACCGTCCAGACGACGGCCCGCACCTTCACGTCCTCCGCGTCGTCCGGTGCGGTCGCCAGGTTGCGCTCGACCAGGGCCAGCGCCTCGGCCCGGCGGTTGTACGCGTCCCCCTGGCTCATGAGGGTCAGCGCGAGGTGCCGCCGGGCCCACCGGGCCAGGTCCGGGGCCGGCGACTCCTTCGCCCGGTTCAGGAGCTCGTCGCCCTTGGCCAGCAGCCCGCTGCGCTGGTGGAACAGGATCAGCTGGCGCACCGGGTTCAGTTCGAGCGGGGCGGCGGCGGCGGCGGCGGCGAAGTGCCCGAGCGCGGCCGCCGTGTCGCCCACCAGCTCGTGCAGCCCGCCCAGCGCGAGCCGCAGCTCGGCGGCGGCCTCCTTGGTGGCGGGCGGCTTGGCGGTGAGCGCCTTCTCGGCCTGCGCGACCGCGCGGCGGGCGTCGTCCGGCTTGTTCGCGCGCACCAGTTGCGCGACCAGCGAGGCCCACGTGTCGGCCGACTGGTCGTTCAGCTCCACCGCCCGGCGGAACGCGGCCATCCCGTCCTCGTCGGCGCGGATGGTGACCAGCAGCGACCCGCGGAGCAGCTGCATCCGGTAGTCCTTGCTGTCGGCCGGGGCGATGCGGTCCACCGTGGCGCGCGAGTTCTTGGGCAGCTCGGGGGACCGCAACAGGTCGCGGATCGCCCGGTACCGCTCCAGGTCGTCGGGCAGCCGCACCTCGGTGCTCAGCTTGTTCAACAGCCCGACCGCCTTGTCGTCCTGCTTGCGGGTGCGGTACAGGTCGACCGCGCGGCGGATCACGTACTCCTGCCGCTCGCCCTTCTCGATGGCCTGGCTGTAGTTGGCCAGGGCCGCGTCGTTGAGCCCCTCGGTCGCGTCCAGTTCGGCCAGCGCGACGTACACCCGGCCCCACCCGGGGCGGGACTCGCGGACCCGCTCGGCCAGCGCGCGCAACTCGCGCACGGCCGCGGCCCGCTGGGCCGCGTCCGCCGTCGCGCGGACCGCGGGCAGCTTGAC
>JBJSXS010000457.1:0-9565 GCA_046086545.1 Gemmata sp. | reverse complement strand
TGGCGGCGTGGTGCTGCTCTTTGTCGGCGGGTTCCTCGTGGCGGGGGGCTTCCCCCCCCCGCCCGCCGGCGCGGTCCTTCAGGAGGTGATCGACGTGCTGGCGGTGCTGAACGCGCTGCGGGTCGGGTTCACCCCGAAGGCGCTCACCGACTACTGACGCCGCGGCGCTTCCGGCGCCGCACGGCTACGCGAAGACCTCGGCGATCGGGGCCGAGTTGGGAACCAGCGCGACGGGGCGGTCGAGCCGGTCGCGCAGTTCCAGGTCGTGACTGATTCCCAGCGCGCGATAGATCGTGGCGATGACGTCGCCCGCGGTGACCGGGTTCTGGCTCGGGTACGCGCCGTGCTTGTCGCTGGCCCCGTACACGAACCCGCCCTTCGTGCCGCCCCCGGCGAACAGAACGCTGTAGCAGAACTCCCAGTGGTCGCGCCCCGCGTTGCCGTTGATCTTGGGCGTGCGCCCGATCTCGCCCATGACCACCACCAGCGTGCGGTCCAGCAGGCCGCGGGCGGTCAGGTCGGTGAGCAGCTGGCAGAAGCCGCGGTCGAACGGCGGCAGCAACTCGTTCTTGAGTTTGACGAAGTTCTGGCCGTGCGTGTCCCAGGTGGCGTTGGCGTCCGGCGCCCACGAGATGCACGACAGCCGCGTGCCGGCTTCGACCAGCCGGCGGGCGAGCAGCAGGCTCTGCCCGTAGATGTTGCGCCCGTAGGCGTCGCGCACCCGGGCCGGCTCCTGATCGAGCCGGAAGGCGCCCTGCGCCGCTCCGGAGGTGAGGAGGTCGCAGGCCCGGCCCTGGAGGCGCTCCAGTTCGGAAGCCAGGTCCGAGCGGGCGCCGCCGGTGCGGTTCACGCCGGCGAGCAGTTGCCCCCGGTCGCGCACGCGGTCGGCGGTCATCCCCGCTTCCGGCGTGAGGGCCGGCAGGTTGAAGCCGTCCGGGCCTTGCCCGCCCTTGAGAACCAGGAAGGGGTCGTGGGTCTTGCCGAGCCAGCCCCCGAGGAAGCCCGGTTGCGGCGGCCCGCCCGCGCCTTCCGCAGTCAGGTACGGCATCAGCACGTAGGGCAGGACGTGGGTAGTGGGCGGCCGGTACCGCCCGACCACCGCGCCGACCGCGGGGTGGTCCGTCGGCTTCGCGCCCAGAAGTCCGGCACGCACCCCGCTCGGGACGCCGGTCATGGCGGTGTACACCGCGGGGGCGTGGGCGACCTCGCGGTGGTGGACCGACCGCACCAGGGTGCAGCGGTCCATCAGGCGCAACAGGCGGGGCAGGTGCTCGCACACCTGCACGCCGGGCACCGACGTCGAAACGGGCTTGAACTCGCTCCGCATCTCCTTCGGCAGGTCCGGCTTCATGTCCCACATGTCGAGGTGGCTCGGGCCACCGTTGAGGAACACGAGGATGCAGGAGTCCGCCGCGGGCGCGGTGCCGGTGCGCGCCCGCTCGCCCGCGGCGAGAACCTGGGGCAATGTCAAGTTCAGGGCGCCAATGGCCCCGATCTGGAGCATGTTCCGCCGGGTGAGTCCCACGGGGCCGCGGCAGTTCGCGTGTGGTCGCATCGGCGTCGTCGGGTTAAGGGTGTCGCAGAAAGTCGGGCGGGAGCTTCTAGCTTACCGCCGTTCGTGTTGCGACGCGACCCGAAAAGCCCAGAGGGGCGCCCGAACGCGGTTCCGCACCGGTAATACCGGTCCTTTGCGTTGCGGACAGCACCGGGTGCGCATGTACGCGGTCCCGATCGCGTTGGACGCGTAGAAGGCCGCCGCCGGCCCGGACGTCAACGTCGGCAGCAACGCAACTTATTCGTCCCGCTCGAGTGGCAACCCCGACGCGGGCCGATCCGAAGATCGTGGCGCCCGACCGATCACGCCTGGCGGGCCGCAGCCGGGTCCGGTTTCCACTGCGGCCCACAGGCCCAAACGTGCTTCGCGAGGGTTCCGAGCGCGGCCCGCTCGCGGGAGTGGGAGGGGATAGTGGTCGTCGCGGGCTGTCGTGTCGCTCAGGTGCTCGCTGCGGTCAGGCCCAGTACCTGCCGGGCGTGGTTCGCGATCATTAACTCTTCGTTCGTGGGAATGACCCACACGGTCGGCCAGCTTCCGGCGCAAATCTGAGCCGCGCCGGAGCTGTTTGCGGCCTCGTCCAGTTCGATCCCGAGCCAGGTCGCCCCGCGGCACACGCGGGCGCGAATCTCGGCCGCGTTCTCGCCAATGCCGCCAGTAAACACCAGGGCATCCAGGCCGCCGAGCGCCGCCACGAGCGAGCCGAGTTCGCGAACGATTCGGTACACGAACAGCTCCACCGCCTCGGCCGCGCGCGGGTCACTGCTGGCGAGCAACTCCCGCATGTCGCTCGACACGGCGGAGGCGCCGAGCAGGCCCGATTCGTGGTAAAGCAGGTGTTCGAGTTGCCCCGCGCTCATCCCGTGCCGTGTCATCAGGTAGAGCAGGGCGCCGGGGTCGAGCGCGCCGCACCGGGTGCCCATCACCAGCCCGTCGGCCGGGGTGAAGCCCATCGTGGTGGCGACGCTCTGGCGGTTGAGCATCGCGCACATGCTCGCCCCGTTTCCGAGGTGCGCGACGACCGTTCGGCCCGTCGCCGCGCCCGCGTCGATCTTGGGGAGCACCGACGCGATGTACTCGTAACTCAGCCCGTGGAACCCGTACCGGATCACGCCCTCGTCGGTGAACCGGCGCGGCAGCGCGAACCGCCGGGCGACCGTCGGCTGCGTGCGGTGGAACGCGGTGTCGAAGCACGCCACCTGCGGCACGCCCGGCGCGAGCCGCCCCGCCGCGCGGACCGCCGCGAGGTTGTGCGGCTGGTGCAGCGGGGCCAGGGGCACCAACGCCTCCAGCTCCGCAAGCACCGCGTCATCGGTCCGCACCGGCGCTGTGAACTTCACCCCGCCGTGAACGACCCGGTGCCCGACCGCGACAACCCGGTCGCCGCCGAGGTGCGCCCGGAGCCGCTCGATCACTAAGCCCAGAGCGCCCTCGTGGTCGAGCGCCGGGCCGGCGCCCAGCGCTTCCTTAATGAGCGCCGCGCCGTCGGCGCCGCGGAGGGTGAACCGCGGCGCGGTCCCGATGCCCTCGACCTGTCCGCGCGCCAGCGCGCCCCCACCACCGGCCGGAAAGGCCGAAAACTTCAAGCTCGATGAGCCGGCGTTCAGGACGAGGATGGTTTGCATTGGCGAGAGGGGTTCGCGGGGTCGGGGAGGGGGGCAGGGCGCAGGGGGCCGAGTTCGTCCTCGGCCCCCGACCCCGTACCGCCTCGCTCAGCCCGGCCACTTCCAGTTCGCGGCATCGGGCTCGTCTACGCCGTACTCGTAAGCGTAATTCTGGCACGCGATCTGCTCGTTGCGGAACCTCTCCTTCGCGTGTGCGCCGGCCACCTTCAGCTTGGGCACACGGTCGATCACGTCGATCGCGATGCTGAACCGGTCGATCTGGTTCTGGATCGCCAGCTCGAGCGGGGTGTTGATGTTCCCCTTCTCCTTGTACCCGCGGACGTGCAGGTTCGGGTGGTTCTTGCGCCGGTACGCAAGCCGGTGGATCAGCCACGGGTACCCGTGGAAGTTGAAGATGATCGGCTTGTCCACCGTGAACAGGCTGTCGAAGTCGCGGTCCGAAAGTCCGTGCGGGTGTTCCGTGTCGGGCTGGAGCTTGAACAGGTCCACCACGTTGATGAACCGCAACTTGAGGTCCGGGAACTCCTTGCGGAGCATGTCGGCGGCCGCCAGCGCCTCCTTCGTCGGGATGTCGCCGGCGCAGGCCAGCACCACGTCCGGCTCCCCGCCCCGGTCGGTACTCGCCTGCGCCCAGATGCTCAGCCCCTTCGTGCAGTGGGTGATCGCCTCCTCCATGGACAGGTACTGCAGGTGGTTCTGCTTATCGGAGACGATCACGTTGATGTAGTTCTCGCTCCTCAAGCAGTGGTCCGCGACGCACAGCAGCGAGTTCGCGTCGGGCGGCAGGTAGATGCGCGTGACCGCGGCGCTCTTGTTCACCACCACGTCCAGGAACCCGGGGTCCTGGTGGGTGAACCCGTTGTGGTCCTGGCGCCACACCGTGCTGGTGATGAGCAGGTTGATCGACGGCACCTTGGCCCGCCAGGACAGGTGGTTGCAGATGGTAAGCCACTTGGCGTGCTGGTTGAACATCGAGTCGATGACGTGGGCGAACGCCTCGTAGGTGCTGAGGAGCCCGTGCCGGCCGGTGAGCACGTACCCCTCGAACATGCCCTCCAGGGTGTGCTCGCTGAGCATCTCGATGACGCGCCCGTCCGGGGCCAGCTCGGCGCCGTCGGCGTCCTCCGGGAAGTACTCTTCCAGCCACAGCTTCTTGGACACCTCGTACACCGCGCCCAGCTTGTTGGACGTGTTCTCGTCCGGGCCGAACACGCGAAAGTTGTCCACGTTCGCCCTCATCACGTCGCGGAGGAGCTGCCCCAGCGGGGCGGTGTTCCCGGCCTCGGCCGTGCCCGGCTTGTCGACCTTGATGGCGTAGTTGCGGACGTCGGGCAGCCGCAGGTTCTTTTTAAGGCGGCCGCCGTTGGCGTGCGGGTTCGAGCCGAGGCGCCGGTCGCCCGTCGGGGCGATGCCCTTGAACTCGCCCCGGAACGTCCCCTTCTGGTCGAACAGCTCCTCCGGCCTGTAGCTCCGCATCCAGTCCTCGAGCAGCTTGAGCCGGCCGGGGTCCTTTTTCACGTCGGCCATCGGCACCTGGTGGGCCCGCCACGAGCCCTCGAGCTTGTGCCCGCCGACCTCGCCGGGACTGGTCCACCCTTTCGGGGTGCGCAGCACGATCATGGGCCACCGGGGGCGGAACGCGGTGCCGCCGGCGCGGGCCCGGCCCTGGGCGGCGCGGATGTCGTCCACGCACCTGTCGATGGTCGCCGCCATCGCCTGGTGCATCGTCTCCGGGTCCGACCCCTCGACGAAGTACGGGGTCCAGCCGGTGCCGCGGAAGAACGCCTCGATCTCCTCGCGCGGGACCCGCGCCCAGATGGTCGGGTTGTTGATCTTGTACCCGTTCAGGTGCAGGATCGGCAGCACCGCGCCGTCGCGAATCGGGTTCAGGAACTTGTTGATGTGCCAGGAGGTGGCCAGCGGGCCGGTCTCGCTCTCGCCGTCGCCCACCACGGCCGCGACGATCAGGTCGGGGTTGTCGAACGCCGCGCCGCACGCGTGCGACAGGCAGTAGCCCAGCTCACCGCCCTCGTGGATCGAGCCGGGCGTTTCCGGGGTGCAGTGGCTGCCGATGCCGCCGGGGAAGCTGAACCGCCGGAAGAACTTCAGCAGCCCGGTTTCGTCCTGGGAGCAGTCCGGGTACACCTCGGAGTACGACCCTTCGAGGTAGTTCGGGCCGAGCACGCCCGGCGCACCGTGCCCGGGGCCGGCCACGAAGATGGCGTCGAGGTCCCGCTCCTTGATCGCCCGGCTCATGTGGATGTAGCAGAACGCCAGCCCGGGGCTGGCGCCCCAGTGCCCGAGCAACCGGTCCTTGACGTGCTCCGGCCTTAGCGGCTCGGTCAGGAGCGGGTTGGCCTTCAGGTACGTCATGCCCAGCGCGAGGTAGTTGCTGGCGCGCCAGAACGCGTCGATCTGCCGCAACCGGTCCGGGCAGAGCGGCGCGCCGGGGACCGTCGCCCGGGCCTTGCCGAACGCGCTGATGGAAGCCGGGGCCTGACCGTCGGCCGAAGGCGCCTGGGCCGGATGTCTCGTCGCGGGCATTACAACTTCTCCGTTCGTGGTAGAACTGAGCAGACCTCATCAGACAGCGTCCGCGTTCTGTGCCGCCGGCAACAGCTTACCGGGCGCGCGACTCGCCGTTGGGCTAGTGACCCCGCGGCTTCGCGATGCGAGGGTATGCGGCTGCACCCGCTCGTAGTCCCTGAGCCGCTTCGGTCGCTCCGGCGAGTTCCAGTTCGTGCTGCTGTTGCGGCTTGAACTTTTGCATAACCGCCGCACACGCGCCGCCGATCAGGGACCCCAGCTCGTCGACGTCGCTGATGGCCGCCGTCCCGGTGTTGCGCGTGGCGTTGGGTCGGTGGGGCTACTCGCACTTGCACCGACAGTGCCGGGCCCCGCCGTGAGTCCCGGTTTGACACAAATGTCCATCCAGGTTTGTGAGTTCCGGCATTTCGCTCTTTCCTTGCTCGGCGGCAGTGGTGCGGGTGCCTGTCTCGAATGACCGCATCGTCTGAGAATGTGTGTCACCGCCGCACAGCTTTGTACCACCGTCGCGCTCCTGCAGCGCGATACGTTGGCGGCAGTTGGGACCGTGTCGCACTCGCACAATTGCTTCGCGGGCCCTTGCGTGTTTTTTCCGTACCGATGATACTAAACCACTTTTGAAGCGATCTGACGCGGGTGCCGCTGTCAATTATTTGTGGCGTTTTTGTACCCCCGTGCATTTTGCTCTGGTTTTGGTACCTCGCAGCACGGAGGGGGCGATGAGCGAAGACAGTCTGGTGGACACCGCATCGGACCTGCGGGTTCTTCACCGGCAGGCCGCACCGCCCCTCGCGGTCTCGGTGGACTTCGCCGCCCGCACCCACCCGGGCTTGGTGCGCTCGAACAACGAGGACAACTTTCACGTCGTCCGGTTCGGGCGGTACCTCCGCACCCTGGCCTCGAGCTTGCAAGGCGACGAGCCCCCGAAGGACTACGAACAGCCCGCGTACGGGTTCGCCGTGGCCGACGGCATGGGCGGGCACGCGGCCGGCGAGATCGCCAGCCGCACGGCCATTTCACTGTTCGTCGATTTCGTGCTCCAGACGCCCGACTGGGTTCTGGGCCGAGAGGCCGATCTGTTGGCCCGGGTCATGGAGCGGACGGCGCAACGGTTCCACGCGGTCAACCAGTCGCTCATCGCTCAGGCGCGTGCCACCCCGGGCATGAGCGGGATGGGCACGACGCTCTCGATGGGCATTTCAATGGGTGACGCACTCATCGTCGCCCACGTCGGGGACTCGCGCATCTACCTGTACCGCGAGGGGCGCCTGCAGCGGCTCACGACCGACCACACGGTGGCGGAGGAGCGCCGCGACATCGACCCGGCGGCCGCCCGGTTCCGCCACGTGCTGACGCGGGCCATCGGCATCCCCGATACCGGCGGCGGTCCCGAAGTGAAGCAGTTCCGGCTGACCGACGGGGACCGGCTGCTGCTCTGCACGGACGGCCTGTCGGACATGGTCGGGGACGAAGCCCTGGCCCGCGAGCTGGGGCGCGGGCGGTCGGCCGACGACACGACGCGGACCCTGATCGAGCTCGCGCTGGCCGCTGGCGGCCGGGACAACGTGACGGCCGTCGTCGCGGACCATCACTTCCCGCCCGCGGTGGTGTGAGCGGCCGACCCCGCGGGTGGTCACAATCGCGGGTCGAGCCGGGACAGGAGATGCTGATCTACAGGTGCTCAGCCACCGTACACCGCAAGGCAAAGCTCCGAAAGCGGTTCGAGACTTAAGTCGCGGATGTGCATCCAGAGCGTCGGTCCGACGTGCCCGTGGCGGCCCCGCGACGCACGGCTCCCGGTCGTGATGCGGCTTCAACCGCGGCAACCAATCCATGAAGAGCGATGGCCCCGGCCGGGGCGGCGAACGGCCGCCACCTCGGTCGCAACAGTGCCGACGCGTCGGAAGTTCGCGCGCCCGGTCCGGGGGCGGCGACCCCGCCGCGCCTCTGTGCGACTTCCAACAGGCGAAACAGTGTGCGCGCGGGGCTGTGGCACCACCGCGCGCGGCTGAGGCGGGCGGAGGGCCGTTCGAGCGGCGCCCGGGCCGGTTCGCACCGCCGGCCCGTCAGGCGGTGCCGGCGATGATGATGAGCGGGCGCTTGCTCTCGTCCGGCTCCGCGCGGCGGATCAGGTCGCGCACCAACCACGGCACGTTGCCCTGGCCGAACAGCAGGAAGCCGAGGGTGCCGGACACCGAGCTGTCGTCGGTCCACCCGAAGTGGACCTCGGGCGGGCGCCCCACCTTGGCCATCTCCAGGGCCAGCGCCGCCAGCGTGTGCGCGATGGACGACGCGCCGCTGATCTTCAACACGTACCGCCCCTCCTCGCGCGCGATCCGCATCTCCGGCTCGTTCACGAACTCGCTCGCGTCGGCCAGCCCGACCTCCACGAACACGATCATCAGGTCGCGGGGGATGCGGTGCTCGCGCCGCACCTGCGCCTCCTTCTGGGCGAGCGTGCGCCGCCCCGGGCGGTGCGGCACCAGGACCGTGATGGCGAGGTCGCGGATCGTGTCCCACATCAGCCGCGACTCCGGGTCCGGCAGCTTGAACCCGGCGAACCGCAGCTCGCGGCTCCGCCGGTACCGGGACCAGAACGAGGTGGCGAGGATGGCGAGGACGAAGAACGCGGCGATCTTGATGCCGTCCGGCTTCTCGTACACGTTGGCCACGGTGGTGTACACGAACACGAGGGTGATGAGCACGAACGGCCAGCACAGCCGCGCGAACCACCGCCCCTCGCGCCGCTGCCAGATGTCGATGACGCTGGCGATGCACCCGCTGGTGATGAGGACCAGCACCCCGGTCGCGTAGGCCGCGCTCTGCGCGTCCACACTGGCCTTGAAGATGAGCGTGACCGCGAGGTTCACGACGCTGAACAGCACCACGAGCGGGCGCGTGGCCCGCGTCCACTCGGGCGCCATCCCGTACCGGGGCAGGTACTGCGGCACCAGGTTCAGCAGCCCGGCCATCGCGCTGGCGCCCGCGAACCACATGATCACCACCGTCGAGATGTCGTACGCGGTGCCGAACCACTCGCCGAAGAACGGGAGCAGCTTGCCATCCGGGTTCTCGCCGTGCGCGATGTACGCGAGCGCCCGGTCCTTCGCCTTCAGGTCCGTGTCGGCCACGCCCTCGCGCTCGAACCCGTGCGCGTCCACCTTCGTCAGGTGCGCCGGCGGCACCAGGCACGCGACCACCACCGACGAGCTGATCAGGTACACCGACATGATGACCGCGGCGGTCGCCAGCAGCTTGCGGGTGTTCGCGACGCGGCCCTTCGGCTCGTGCGGGTCGTCGCCGGCCGCGCCCTTCACCAGCGGCATCACCGCGACCCCGGTTTCGAACCCGGACAGGCCCAGCGCGAGCTTCGGGAAGATGAGCAGGCTGATCGCGATGATGGTGAACAGCCCGGTGCCCGCGAGCGGCCGCTCGGACTGCCGCAGGTACCACTCGCCGGCCTGCACGCGGTCGATCAACTGGTGGAACGCGTCGGGCCGCTCGACCAGGTGCGCCACCCCGGCGCCGACCACCACCGCGCTGAGCGCGAGGTACACCCCGACGATGAGCACCGCCAGCCCGATCACCTCGCGGAACCCGCGCATGAACGACGCGCCGAGCAGCACGAGCAGGAACGACGTGACCGCGACCGCCTGGCGCGTCTTCGCGCCGTCGTCGGCCACGTCCAGCGGCCAGTGCGGGTTGGTGATCAGGTGGACCGCGGCGTCGGCCCCCGAGAGCGTCTTGGTGATCACGAAGTCGGTCGCGGCGAACCCGAGTAGGGTCAGCACCAGCACCTTCCCGCCCCACCCCGAGACGAGCTTGGCGATCATCCCGATGG
>JBJSXS010000456.1:0-2007 GCA_046086545.1 Gemmata sp. | reverse complement strand
CCCTATGGGGCCGGCGCATCGCGCGGCTGAGGCCCGTCAACGCCGCCCCAATAGCTACCCCGTGCGTTTCCCACTTCGCCAGCGCAGGCGCTCGAACAGATCGGCACCGCGATGGCGCGCACACAGTTGACCGAGATCGCGGCCGTAGGCGGCCTGGCCGGGGCCGAAGCCAAAGCCGCGCTTACGCGACTGCGGCCGTAACTGCTGGAGTTCGCGCTTGCCGCATCACGGATTGTTGGGGCTGCCCGTCGCTCAGGCTTCCGGCTCGCCACTAACCCTCAAGACCGGATGAGCCGTTCGCGCGCGGTCCGCATATCATCGGCTGCATCTCCCGGAGGTACTCCGATGCGCTCCCTCGCCACCCTTTGCCTCGTGCTGACGTTCGCGGCCGACGGACTTGGGGCCGCCAGGCCGAACATCATCTTCATCCTCGCAGACGACCTCGGGTACGGCGACCTCGGTTGTTACGGGCAGAAGCGCATCAAGACGCCTAACCTGGACAAGCTCGCGGCCGACGGGGTGCGCTTCACACAGGTGTACTCAGGAAGTACCGTATGCGCGCCGTCGCGGTGCGCGCTGATGACCGGCCTGCACACCGGACACGCCCGGGTGCGCGGCAACGGCGGGTTCTTCCTGACCCCCAACGACACGACCGTTGCGGCTGCGCTGAAGAAGGTCGGCTACGTCACGGCATGCGTGGGCAAGTGGGGGTTGGGCGACGCCGGGTCCGCGGGCGTGCCATCCAGGCATGGGTTCGACCACTTCTTCGGGTTCCTCAACCACACCCACGCGCACAACTACTACCCCGACCACCTCTATCGGCATGAGGAAAAGGTGCCGCTCAGGAACGTGCAGGAGAAGGGCGTCGCCACACGGCGAGTGGAGTACGCACCGGACCTGTTCGCCGCCGACGCGATCGCGTTCGTGGAGGCGAACAAGGCGAAGCCGTTCTTCCTGTACTTCGCGGCCACGCTGCCGCACGCGAACAACGAGAAGACGAACGCCGACGGCAACGGTAACGAGGTTCCGAGCGCCGCGCCGTACGCGAACGAGGACTGGCCGCAGCCGGAGAAGGACAAGGCCGCGATGATCACGCGGCTCGACGCCGACGTGGGTAAACTGCTCGCGAAGCTCAAAGAGCTGGGGCTGGAGAACAACACGCTGGTGCTGTTCTCCAGCGACAACGGGCCGCACAGGGAGGGCGGGAACACCATCGAGTTCTTCGGTAGTGCGGGCCCGTTGCGCGGGTTCAAGCGGAGCCTGACCGACGGGGGCATCCGCGTGCCCGCGCTCGCGCGCTGGCCCGGGGTGGTGAAGCCCGGCACCGAGTCGGCGCACGTGTGGGCGTTCTGGGACGTGTTCCCCACGCTCTGTGACCTCGCAGGCGCCGAGCCCCCGAAGGGCCTCGACGGCATCTCCTTTTTGCCCACGCTCACCGGCAAGGGCGAGCAGAAGGCGCACGAGTTCCTGTACTGGGAGTTCCACGAGGGCGGCACGAAGCAGGCCGTGCTTCACAAGAACTGGAAGGCGATCCGGCTCGTGCCCGGCGCGCCGCTCGAACTGTACGACCTCTCGAAGGACGTCGGCGAAAAAACGAACTTCGCGGGCGCGAACCCGGAGATCGTGAAAGCCGTCGACTCGTACCTCAAGTCGGCCCGCACCGAGTCGAAGGACTGGCCGATCCGCGAACCCAAGAAGAAGTGACTGATGCCGGCTATCCCGTCCCAGCCCCCGGGCGGGTATGATTGAGGGTGTACGATCGATGGAGCGCGAGCCGCGATGACTTCAATCACGTGTCCGAAGTGCCGCCAGGGCGCTGATGACGGCGCACTAGACGCCGGGGAGTGCCCCGCGTGCGGGTTCCCGCTGGACGGGCCGCTCGTCATCGCCGGCGGAGCGCCACCCCGCTCGTCGGTCCGGTACATCGTCGGCGCCGGGGCCGTTGCCGTTGCGACCGCCGGCTACGCGGGGTACGCGTACTTCGGCAAAGGCGACCCGGCCCAGGTG
>JBJSXS010000455.1:0-2416 GCA_046086545.1 Gemmata sp. | reverse complement strand
AGGCGCCGGCGCGGTGGTGCTGAGGAACTGGGGCACGCGAGGGCGCGCGGCGCCGTCATCCTGGCGGAACTCACCGGATACGGCTCCACCGCGGACGCGTACCGCATGACCGACCCGCACCCGCAGGGCACGGGCGCGACCCGGTGCATGGCCGACGCGCTCCGCGACGCCGGCCTGAACCAGACGGACGTGGGCTACATCAACGCCCACGGCACCAGCACGCAGGCCAACGACGCGATGGAAACGGTCGCCATCAAGTCCGCGTTCGGTGAGCACGCGTACAAGGTCCCGGTGTCGAGCAGCAAGAGCATGTTGGGCCACCTGATTGGGGCCGCGGGCGCGGTCGAGTTGATCGCGTGCGTGATGGCGCTCCGGGAGGGCGTTCTGCCGCCCACCATCAACTACGAGGTGCCGGACCCGGGGTGCGACCTGGATTACGTTCCGAACGCCGCGCGGCGCGCGCACATCGATCACGCGCTGTCCAACAGCTTCGGGTTCGGCGGGCAGAACGTGTCACTCGCGGTCAGCCGGTTCCGCGGGTGAGAGGTGAGCCGGCCGCCGCCCGTACCCTTCACAGCGCGGGGGGACGTGCCGGCCCCCACCTGCGGACGCCGGTTGTTTCGACGGCATCCCCTTGAAACGGCCCGCACCGCCACCGAAAATCAGCGGCACGCTACGCCGGCCGACCGCGCAGCGCGTGAACCACGACACAACGGAGCCGCTGTGACCACGCTCTCCCCGGCCGCCCCCATCGTCACCTTCTGGGGCGCGGCGCGCACCGTCACCGGGTCGATGCACTGGCTCGAGGCGGCGGGCAAAACGGTGCTGCTCGACTGCGGGCTGTTCCAGGGCAAGCGGGCCGAGAGCTACGCGCGCAACCGCGACTTCCCGTTCCGCACCCGCGACATCGACGCGGTGGTTCTCAGCCACGCGCACGTCGATCACTGCGGCAACCTGCCGAACCTCGTGCGCCGCGGGTTCGCCGGCCCCATCTACTGCACCCCCGCGACGCGCGCGCTCGCGTCCGTGATGCTCGGCGACGCCGCCAAGATCCAGGTGGAAGACGCCAATTACCTGAACCACAAGCGCCAGAAGGGGGACGCGAAGGTCGAGCCGCTGTTCGACTCGCGCGACGTGTTCCGCACCCTCACCAAGCTGCAGGCGAAGGGGTACGGCGAGCCGTTCACGATCGGCAAGGGCATCGAGGTCACCTTCGCCGACGCCGGGCACCTGCTCGGATCGGCCACGGTCCACCTGAAGATCGACACGCCCGACGGCGCGAAAAGCGTCACCTTCACCGGGGACGTGGGGCGGCCGGGGCTGCCCATCCTGCGAGACCCCGAGCCGATCCCCGCGTGCGACCTGCTCATCACCGAGAGCACCTACGGCGGACACACGCACGAGCCGGTGGACGAGACCGCGGACAAGCTCGGGGAGGTGGTGAAGCGCACCGCCGAGCGCGGCGGCCGGGTCATCATCCCGGCGTTCGCGGTCGGCCGCACCCAAACCATCGTCTACTTCCTGCACCAACTCATCTCCGCCGGCAAGCTGCGCGACATCCCGATCTTCGTGGACAGCCCGATGGCGAACCGGGCCACGGAGGTGTTCAACGCGCACCCGGAGTGCTTCGACGACGAGACGCGCGCGCTGCGCGCGCGCGAGCCCGAGGTGTTCGGCGAGAAGCACGTGCGGTACGTCGAGTCGGCGGGCGAAAGCGTGAAGCTGAACCGGCGCGAGGGGCCGTGCGTGGTCGTCTCCGCGAGCGGCATGTGCGAGGCGGGCCGCGTTCTGCACCACCTGAAGCACGGCCTGGGCGACGCCCGCAACACCGTCCTGATCGCGGGGTTTCAGGCGAAGGACACGCTCGGCCGGCGCCTGGTCGAGGGCCGCACGGAGGTGCGGGTGTTGGGCCGCCCGTGCCCGGTGAAGGCCGAGATCGTGGTGCTCAACGGGCTGTCGAGCCACGCCGACCACGGCGACCTGTTGCGGATGCTCGGCCCGCTCGCGGGCGGCACGAGGCGCGTGCGCCTCGTTCACGGCGAGCCCGAGCGTGCGGAAAAGCTGGTCGAAGGGCTGAAGGGAATCGGCTTCGCGGACGTGGCCATCCCCGACCGCGGCGACACCGCGCTGGTGTAGAACAGGCCGCCAGCCGCTTTCCGGGTACGCCGCGGGACAGTCAGAAAGCCGATCCTACGGCTGTTCGGCGTTGCGGTCGGGCGTTTCGAGCCGGCCGGGTGTATTTAACACCAGCGGCGACGCGGTCGAAGGCGAACCCTCACGCGCGCTTCTCGGCCACGCGGAACACCTCGACCGCACCAGCCGCCGTCCCCTTCGCCAGGTACCGGCCGTCGAGGGTGAACGCGACCCGCGCCGCCGGCGCGCCCGAAATCTCCCACTCGCGCACCGGTTTGCCGGT
>JBJSXS010000454.1:0-11565 GCA_046086545.1 Gemmata sp. | reverse complement strand
GCCGTCACCGTTCCGTTGCGCGACGGGCTATTTCGACGCAACGTCTGCGTGTCGCGGCCTAAGGAAACTCTGATCAGGTCAGAATACTGGGCGTTGTGGAAAACATCGACGTCAGTGTGAGCGGCCAGGGGCGTCACTGGTCGAGCAGCTCCTGTCTCACTCCGGCGTCCGCGCGCTGGATAGCAGAAATCGTTGCGACGCGCACGTACGCGCACTGCTCGGTGCGCGAGCGGTCGCGGAGCGCCTCGGTCAGCGCCTTTCGCACCGCGGGGAGTTGCTGGGGGCCGGCGTTCGGAACGACGGCCAAGTTGGGGTAGCCTTCGAGTAGTAGCCGCGCGGACCACGCGCGAACAGCCTCGTGCGGGGCCGCGAGGCCGTCCCCGATCAGGTGGTTGTAACTCAGTGCGCCGGTCGCCCGCATCGCCCACAGCGCCCGGAGGCGCTGCGAAACTGTGCTGTCGTTCGAGCGGAAGATCGCGCTCAGCCCGTCGGCCGCGGGTTTGCTGATGCCGCCGGCCGCGGCGCGCTCGTGCAGCACGCGCCGCGCCTTTCGCACGAGCCATTCGTTGGGCGAGAGCTGCAGCTTCACCAGTTCCGCGTCTGTCATCCCGGACACGTCGCCCTTGAAGGGCTTGGCGTTCTTGTACACGACGCGGTAGATGCGCCCGTTGGTGGTGTCGGCCTTGTCGTAGTTGTGGCACTCGCCGGTGTCGCACCAGTCGCTCACGTACAGCGCGCCCTCCGGACCGACCTTCACGCAGATGCCGCGGAACCACGGGTCGTTCGCGAACATGAAGTCCGGGCGGCGAACGCCCTTCATCCCGCTCTTGGTGCGTTCGAGGCTGTCGTTGTTGAGCCGGCTCCCGTGGATGTTGGCCGTGAACAGCGTGTTGCGGTACTCCTTCGGGAAGTTGTCGCTCAGGTAGATCGCGGCGCCCGCGTGCGCGTGCCCGCCGCCGGCGTCGTCGTGCTCCTTCTTGAGCGTGCCGTCCTTGTTCGCCCGGCTGTCGGTCCACGCCCCGCCGCCCCAGTGCCGGTAGTCCACGCAGCTCTTCATCAGGCCGTAGGTGTGCGGGTTCGCGTCCTGCCCGTACATGCGCTCGTAGTGCCCGCCCGGGACGAAGTGGAACAGGTGGTCGATCACGCAGTTCGTGATGAACATCTCGCCGTGCTCGTCAAAGTCGAGGCCGAACGGGTTCGTGGTCCCGTGCGCGACGGCTTCAAATGTCTGGCGTGTGGGGTGGTAGCGCCACACGCCGCAGTCGAGGTAGGTCCGCTTCTCCCTCGGCGCGTCGGGCGCGCCGACCCACGACTTTGCCTGAATCCCATTACACCCGTAAAGCCAGCCATCGGGCCCCCAGACGAGCGAGTTGAAGATGTTGTGCTTCGTGTCGATCATGTTCCAGCCGTCGAGCTTCACCTCCGGCCTGCCCGGCTTGTCCCCCTCCAGAACGGGGATGAAGGTGAGGTTCGGGAGCGAGCACAGCCAGACGCCGCCGAACCCGTACTCGATGCCCGAGAGGTTCACGCCGCCGTCGAGGAACACGGTCTTCTTGTCGTGAACGCCGTCGCCGTCGGTGTCTTCGAGTATCACGACGCGGTCGCTGCCTTTGCCATCGCGGGACCACTTGGGGTAGCTGAGGCACTCGACCACCCACATCCGCCCGCGGTCGTCGAACGTGAACGCGATGGGCTGCACGATGTCCGGCTCGCCCGCGAACAGTGTGGCCTTGAACCCCTCGGGGAGCGTCATCTTGCCGGCCGCCTCCTTCGTGGGAACGGGCTTGTCGTTCTCGGCCGCTGTCAGCCGCGAGCCGGCGGCGAGCGTTCCGAGTGCGAGTACGAAGAGCGCGAGAGTTCGCATGGCGTGTCACGGGGCGTTGGTGGGGGAGGCGATTTGGGGATATGGTAACCGCAAGCGGACCGAGAATCGAACCCCAATCGCGGGAGCTTCACGCATGCCCTCCCCCATCCGCGGCGCCGCGGCGCGCGAGTACCACGCCGCCGGCTACCACCTCGCGCGGGGGTTCTTCGACCCCGAGGAAATCGACCTCCTGAAGCGCTCCGCGAGGGCGGACAACGAGCTCGACAAGCGCTCGTTCGGGCGCGCCGACGGCGAGGGCGGTGTGGTGCGGCTCTCGCTCTGGAACCACCCCGGCGACGGCATCTACGGTATGTTCGCGCGGTGCGAGCGCGTCGTCCGCAGCGCCGAACAGTTGCTCGGAGGCGAGGTGTACCATTACCACTCGAAGATGATTTTGAAGGACGCGAAGGTGGGCGGCGCGTGGGCGTGGCACCAGGACTACGGGTACTGGTATCAGAACGGCGTGCTCACCCCGAACCTCGTGAGCGTGTTCATCGCCGTTGACCCCTGCACGCGCGAGAACGGCTGCCTGCAAGTCGTCAAGAACTCGCATCACGCGGGGCGCGTGAACCACGTTCTCACCGGCGACCAGGCCGGCGCGGACCGGGAGCGCGTCGAGGAGATGCTCAAGCGCCCCGAAGCGTTCCCGCTGGTGTACGTCACGATGGACCCCGGCGACGCCCTCTTCTTCCACTCGAACTTGCTGCACCGGAGCGACCAGAACAAGAGCGACAGCCCGCGGTGGGCGATGATCTGCTGCTACAACGCGCGCTCCAACGACCCCTACAAGGAGTCGCACCACCCGCGGTACACACCGCTCAAGTTGGTACCCGATTCGGCCATCAAGGACGTGGGCGTTAAGCGGTTCGCGGACTCGGGCGACGTCGCCTGGCTCGACGATACGCGCGACAGCAGCGCGAAGGCACTGTTGAAAGAAGAATGAGGTGGCACGACCGGTGCCACGCTCTGACGCCCGCCGCCGTGCCTTGTGGAACGGCGGCGGGCGTCAGAGCGTGACTCCCACCCCATGCGCGATCTTCAGCACCCGCTCGCGGGCCAACTGCGCTGCGTGGTCCGGGTTGTCGTGGCAAGTGTACAACTCGATCGTCACCCACCCGTTGTAGCCCACCTCCTTGAGTGCCGCGAGCGTCGCACCGAAGTCGATTGCCCCCTCACCGGGGATCAGGTGGTGGTGAACGCGGGTCGGTGCGATGTCCTCCAGGTGAACGTGCCGGATGAGTTTCGCGAGCCGCCGCACGGTGCCCGCGGGGTCGTCCTTCACGCAGTACGAGTGCCCGATGTCGAAGTTCAGGCCGAGGTACGGCGACTGGATCTTGGTCGCGAATTCGAGGTACTGGTCCGCGGTCTCGATGAGCAAATCCGGTTCCGGTTCGACCAGCAGTAGAACCTGCTCCCTTTCGGCGTGCTCAACAACCGGCTTGAGCATTTCCACGAAGAGTTTGAGGCACTCGCCCCACGACCGCCCTTCGAGCGGCCCGCCCGGTTCGGTGGTGATGCACGGCGCGCCGAGTTCCTTCGCCAGCGTGAGGGCGCGCTTCGTGTGGTCGATCCGAACGCGGCGGTAGTTGGCGTCCGGTTCGATCCACGAGGGGTGCCAGTACTTCTGGCGGTGGTCGTTGACCGCGTGCATCATGAACGCGTTCACGTTTGCGATGCTCAGGCCGTTATTCGTGAGTGCGTCGCGCAGGCCCCGTTTGTGCTCCGGGAGCAGGTACGCGGGCCACGCGTGCGGCACGTCGGCCATGATCTCGACGCCGCGGTAGCCGATGCCCGCGAGCCGCGCGCAGGTGTCTGCGAACGAGTGATTCAGGTACGCGTTGGTGGAAAAGGCCAATTGCATGAGCGCTCCGGGCGAGCCCCAACCGCGAGGCCGGGGGACGGGGAGTGTTGGGGGGCGGGCGGTTGAGTTACGCGCCCCCGGCCCTGCGGCCGGGGCCCGTCAAGTAGTCTTCCAGCACGGCGAACTGCTTGCCGAAGTCATGTTCGGTCACGCCTATGGGGCTCTTGAAGAAGCACGCGGTGTGCGGCATCGGGCCGCTCTCGCCGCGCCGCTGCGCGAGCGCCGCCAAGCGGACCAGGTCGATCACAAGCGGGGCCGCCAGCAGCGAGTCGCACCCCTGCCACGTGAACTGCAACATCATCTTCGTACCGAGGAACCCCTCGAAGTGGATGTGGTCCCACGCGGTCTTCCAGTCGTCCAGCGATTCGATGAACTCGATGCTGACGTGCGACTGCGGTCGGTACCCGAGCAGTTCCGCGAGCAACTTGTCCTTGCTCGTGACCTTGCTCGCCTTGTTGTCGGGGTCGTTCAGCACCTGCCCGTCGCGGTTGCCGAGTATGTTGTGACCGACCCAGCTGTGAACGCGCAGGTTGCGCTTCGCGAACAGTGGCGCGAGAACGGACTTGAGGAGCGTCTCGCCGGTCTTGAGGTCTTGACCGGCGTGCGGGACGTTCCGCTCCCGCGCCAGTTGCTCCAAAGCGGGCAGTGTCGCGCCGCGACTCGGCGTCATGTTCACGTAAGGGAACCCGGCGTCGAGCGCGGCGAACGCGTACACGCCGCTCGTCGGGAGTGCCGCGGGTGTGGCCCGGTCCAGCGCCGGTAGCAACCGGTCGAGCGCCTGTTGCTCCTCGGTGGCCTCGAAGGGCGGTTCGGTCGAGGCCGCGTTCACCACTATGACCTGATCAAGCGCGTTCGAAGCCTTGAACGCGTTCAGGTCACTTTGAACGGCGTCGATCGCCTCGCGCGCGGTGTTGGCGCGGCGCAAGTGCGGGTGGTCGGCGAGCGCGGTGATCGCGGCGTTCGGCCGGTACACCGCCCCGGGGCGGATGTTCTCGCTCCACGCCTCGAGGTCGGCCGCGCAGGCGGCCAGGGTGCGCTCGTCGAACACGTTCGACCGCTCGTGCAACTCGCGCGCGGCAGTTGCGAAATTGCCCTTCCGGATGTCGTGCCCGCCGAGGACGAAGGCGCCCGGCGGGTCGAAGTGGTGCCCGGCGAACTGCGGCAGGCCGGTGACCATTCCCGTCGTCGGCGTCTGCCCGCGGGCCAGCGCCGACAAGCCCAGAGCCGTCGTGCTGGCGACGCCGCCGCACGCACCGATCAGCCACAATCCGACGCGCCGCTGGGACATGGGAGACAAACGTCCGTCAAGGTGTGAAGCGAGCGGTATTCGCCCATTCTACCGAAAACACGGTGCCCGTGGCACCGCTCGCGAGCCGCTGGCACCTTTCGCCCGAGGGCACCGGCTGCTCACGGCTGCTCCGGCGGCGCTCGCACCAGGGCTCGGGCCGCGAGCCACCCGACTGTGCCCAGCACGGGCACCGCGACTTGCACGATCGCCGTGAACCCGAGCCGGGTCTGTGCCAGAGCCAGACCCGAACCGACGCTCAGAACCCCCCACGCGAGTGCGAACAGGCACAGCCACTCGTCGCGCGCCGCGGGGACACGCTCCCACAGCACGACGGCGGCGGCGACCAACAGCGCCCATTCGTACACGAGGGCGTGCGGAGAGGCCCACAGCGACAGGAACACGGCAACGGGGAACATCACAGTGACTGGCGCGCCGGTGCGGCGCTTCACCCACCACGCCACTGCAATACCCGCAAGCGAACACAGCCCGCCGAGCGCCCACGCGACCCCCGTGAGCCCCGGCAGGAGGATCGCGAAGAACGTTTTCGGGTTCACCACGTTCCACAGGCCGAACCCGCTGAAGGCCGCGTTCGTGCGGATCGTGTCCAAGAACGCGCGAGAGCCGCCGGGCACGACCGCCCACGACACCGCCGCGAGGGCGCAACCGGTGATGAAGGTGCCCACCCAGCACCGCCAGTACCTTCGGGGTTCGAGGGCCCACCAGACGAACAGCCCCAGGAGCAACTGCGGTTTGAAGAACAGCAGGCCCGCGACCAGCCCGGCCCCGAGCTTGCGCTCCTCGGAGAGGAGGCGGTACACGCCCGCGAAGATGGCGAGGCTGATGAGCGTGTTCTGCCCGAAGCTGACCGTCGCGAACACCGGGAAGAACGCCAGCGCCCACAGGCACACGCGGCCCAGGCGCCTCGGGCGCAGCAGCCAGGTCGCGAGTGCGAGCAGCGCGAACCCGATGGCGCTCCAGGCGACGAAACTCTGGTAGTACGTCAGCCCGGCCGTGGGGGTGTACAGCAGCGCGTAGAACGGCGGGTTGCGGTACGCCTCGAACCCGCCCCAGTCCCATCCGATGATCTGCCGCTGATAGCGCTCGGCGTTCAGTTCCGCGTAGTCATACATGTGTTGTGCGCGGCCCTCGCGCGCCAGCTTCGCGGCGTGGTAGAACGCGAGGTGGTCGGCCCCGACCAGTTGGCCGTTGCTGTCTTTGCGCCACCCGCCGAGCGCGAGGCTCATCAGCCACACGGCCCACGGGACGCACCCGAGCGCGAGGCCGAAGGCCAGCCGGCCGCGCAGCCACTCCGCCGTCGCCCGGTACGTCATCGCTGCTCCAGCACGTCCCGCACCAGCATTTCGGGCACGTCGTCGAACAACCTCACCTCGCCGAGTTTCGTTGGGAGGATGAACCGCATCTGGCCGCCCACGGCTTTCTTGTCGCGGCGCATCACCGCGATCAGGTCGTCGGTCGCGTGCCGTGCGGGGAGCGCGGTCGGCAGCGCGAGCGCTTTGAGGAGTTTCGTTTGGCGCGCGACGAACTCGTCGGAGACGAGTTCCATTTTGCGCGCGAGGCGGGCGGCGCACGTCATGCCGATGCTGACCGCTTCGCCGTGGAGCAGGGCGCCGTACCCGCCGCACGTCTCGAACGCGTGCGCGAACGTGTGCCCGTAGTTCAGCACGGCGCGCAGGCCGGTGGTCTCGTGTTCGTCCTTCTCGACAACGTCGGCTTTGAGGCGGCAGCAGTGGCGGACGACTGGGGCCAGCACCTCAGCCGCCTTCGCGCGAAGACCGGCCGCGTGGGATTCGAGGTCCGCGAACAGGCGCGCGTCGAGGATGACGCCGTACTTCACCACTTCCGCGAGGCCGCTCGTGTACTCGCGCGCGGGCAGCGTGTCGAGGTACGCGAGGTCGATCCACACCCCCGCGGCCTGGTGGAACGCGCCGATCAGGTTCTTGCCGCGCGGGTGGTTGATTCCCGTCTTGCCGCCGACGCTCGAATCGACCATCGCGAGCAGTGAGGTGGGAACCATGACGAGTGGCAGCCCGCGGTTGTAGGTGGCCGCGGCGAACCCTGCGAGGTCGCCGATGACCCCGCCGCCCACAGCGACCACCGCCGTGCTCCGGTCCGCCGCGAGGTCGTACAGCGCGTCGTACAGCGCCGCCAGCTGCTCCGTGCACTTCGATGCTTCGCCCGCCGGCACCTGCGCGAACCCGGCGCGAACGCCCGCGGCCGCGAGCGACGCCGCGACCGCGCGCCCGTGCGCCTGGGTGTTCGAGTCGGCCACCACGAGCGCGGCTCTCGCCCTCGGGAGCGCGGCACGCACGAACGGCCCCGGCGCGCCCTCGCGTGCGGCGATGGCGATGGCGTAGGAGCGCGGCCCGAGGTTAACGGTGACGGTGTCCATAACGGCATTTCAGCGGGAACAGAGAGGTTCGCCAAGTGCCGGGCGGGTAGGATATTGGCCGATGTCGCATGCCCCGCCCGCATTCGATGACGCATCCGCCAAGCCGCCGCAGGCGCCGTGGCGCGAGTTCGCCCGCGCGCCGCTGGTGCCGGTCGCGCTGGCCGCGTGCGCCGGCTTGCTGGCGGACCGGTACGTCGGCGTGCCGCTCGGCCCGAGTCTGTTGTTCGCGGCCGTCGCGCTTGCGGGGTGGTTCCTCACCCGCCGCTCGGCCCCGCGGATCGCGCTCGGGTGGCTGTTGTGCTGCACCGCCGCGCTCGCGGCCGCACACCATCACGCGTACCGCGACCCGGGCGCGGGCGACGGCATCGCCGCGGTCGCGAAGGGCGCGCCGACCGCGGCCCGCGTGCGCGGGACGCTGGCCGACGAACCGGACCGGTACCGCCCGCCGCGGTACGACCCGCTGCTCACACTCCAGCGCGAGGCCAGCAGCGTCGGCACGATGGACGTGACCGCCGTCGAGAGCCCCGACGGGTGGCGGCCCGCGTCCGGGCGCGTGCGGCTCGTGGTCGAAGGCCGACTCGACGACCTGCACTGCGGCGACGTGGTGGAGGTCAGCGGGCGGCTGTCGAAGCCCGAAAGCCCACACAACCCCGGCGAACGCGACCGGGCCGCGAACCTGCTCGACCGCGGCATCTCGGCCGAGTTGCGCGTGAAACGCCCCGCGGACACCGTGGCACGCCTCGAGGACGGGTGGCGCGCCTCGCTGTTCGGGTGGCTCGCGGCCGTTCGCGGGTGGGGCGCTCGTGCGCTCGAGAAGGCCGTGCCGCGCGACGAGGCCGGTCTTGCGACGGCCCTCCTCCTGGGCGACAGCACCGCGCTGGACCGCGAAGAGTGGGACGTGTACGTTCGCACCGGCGTGATTCACGTCCTGGCGATTTCGGGCCAGCACCTCGTCGTGCTGGGCTGGTTCGCGTGGCTGGTGTTGCGCGCGTGCGGGGTGCGGAACCGACACGCGGCCTGGGCGGTCGCGGGCCTGCTGGTGCTGTACGCGCTGCTCACCGGCGCGCGGCCGTCGGCGATCCGCGCCGCAGTCATGGTGTGCGTGGTGTGCGGCGGCATCATCCTGCGCCGGCGCGTGATTCTGGCGAACGCGTTCGCGTCCGCGTGTCTGGCGGTGCTGACAGCGAACCCGACCGACCCGTTCACCGCCGGGTGCCAGCTCTCGTTCCTCAGCGTGTTCGTTCTGCTGTGGGGCGTGGTGCGCCTGTTCCGGCCCCGCGAATTAACGCCCGTCGAGCGGCTGACCGAGGAGACGCGCGGACTACCCGAGAAGGTGTTTCGGGCCGCGGCGCGCGCGCTGTGGCAGACGTTCGCACTCGGAGCCATCCTCACGCTCGTCAACATGCCGTTGGTGCTGGCGTGGCAGAACGTGGCGTCGCCGGTGGGGCTGGTTCTCGGCCCGCCGCTGGTGGTGCTTACTGCGGTCGCGCTCGTTTTCGGCTTCGTGCTGCTGCTCGTGTCTCCGCTGGGGGCCTGGGCGGCGTGGCCGTTCGCACGCGTTACCGAAGGCTGCCTCGCCGCGTGCGAGTGGCTGGTGCACCTGGGCGACCGCGTGCCGGGCGGGCACGTGTACGCGCCGGCCCCGCCGGTGTGGTGGCTCGTCTGCTTCTACCTGCTCGTGGCGGCCCTGGTGCTTGCCGACGGGCCGCGCGTGAAGAAGTTGTGCGCGGCGGCCGGCGTGTGGGTGCTGGTGGGCCTCGCTGCCGGCGTCCAGCCGCGAACCTCGGACGAGCTGCGCGTCACTTTTCTGGCTGTCGGCCACGGGTGCTGTGTCGTTATCGAGACCCCGGACGGGCGCGTGCTGCTGTACGACACCGGCACCACCGCGGGACCGGACGCGGTGCGGCGCGTGGTCGCGCCGTACATGTGGGGCCGGGGCATCAGTCGAGTGGACGAGGTGTTCCTGTCGCATGCGGACCTCGACCACTTCAACGGCGTACCGGAACTGCTGAAAAGGTTCCCCGTCGGCCGCGTGTCCACGACGCCGACCTTCGCCGACAAAAACAGCCCCGGCGTCGAGGCGGTCCTCACGGCCCTGGAGCGCCGCGGGGTCGAGCGGCGGATCGTCGCCGCCGGAGAACGCTTTACCGCCGGTGAGGTCGTGCTCGAGGTTCTGCACCCTCCGCGCGATGGCCCGGTGGGGAACGAGAACGCGCGCAGCCTCGTCCTGCTCGTGCGGCACGCGGGGCACAACTTCCTGCTGACTGGTGACCTTGAAGGGGAAGGGCAGTCCCTCGTGACGACGCGCCCCGTCGCGCCCCTGGACGTGATGCTCGCGCCGCACCACGGGGCGAAGAACGCGAACGCGCCGCGCGGCCCGGCGGACCGGCCCGAACCGGGTGCGATGGCCGCCTGGGCGCGGCCCAAGTTGGTGGTGTCTAGCCAGCGCGCCGGCACCGAAACGCTGCACCTGCACGCGAGTTACGGCGCCGCGGGCGGGACCGTGTGGGACGCGCCGACCGCGGGCGCGGTCACCACACGCAGTCACACGACCGGCGTCGTCGCAGAGGCGTTCCGCACCGGCGAGCGGAAGGTGATCGCACGCGGGAAGTAGCGGTTTCGGGGCAGGGCACTTGACCCGCGTGTCAGGTCGTTCAAGCCAACGAGTATGTTGTCCTCTTTCCGTTGCGCAGCGGCGATCTGCGGCACCGCGAAGTTCATCGTCACTCTCTTATTTTCCGGATCCAGTTCGGAATGCGGCAGCTTAATTTTGGTGCGCCACGGGCGCTCAGTCGGAGTGAGTGGGCCGCGGTGCGAGCGTGAAGTTGCCCGCGTGGAAGTGCAAATGCGAGCGGCAGATGCGCGCAAAAGTCAGGTGCGGTCGGCCGAGTTGAATTGAGATTAACCTTGCTGAATGTGGGGCGCAAATGGTCCGGGCCAAGCTCTGAAGTCGTGTGCTGCTCGCGCCCGAGTAACAGGTCGAACGCCCAGCACCCGCGGTCGTGCCGCGCTTCCGGGCGCGCGGGTGTGTCAGCAGGGCGTTGCTGTCGCAGTCAGCGTTTTGAGCGTATCTGCGAGGCTCGGCAGGCGCTCGAAGCCTCGGTCCGCGTAGATACCGGCGGCGAGCAGCTTCACGACGGTAGTTGCCACTTGGGTCTGGACGCGACCGTGCGGAGCGGTTTGCTAAAGATCTCGCGCACGAACGCCGCCTAGGCCTTGCGCACGACGCCCGTGTCCTGCTCGAACGGCTCGCGGCCGCCCTTCGCGCACCCGAACGCGACCGCAGCGCACACCCCTACGTAACAGTCGATGATGTCGTTTGGCGTCCGCAGATCTTGAACCCGAGGCACTGCTGCACGTCGTTCAGTTCGGCGGTCGAGACGCGGTAGCTGCGCTCGCGGGCCAACTCGCGGTTGTGGGCCTTCACCTTGCCCTCGGGCGTGTTTTCGGGGCGCGGGGGGGGGCGCGCGTCCCTCGCGAAGTGCCACGAACTGTAGCAGCACACGGACGAGATCAGCCGCAGTTTGCGATCGCTCGAAGCGCCCCCCCAACAACTCAAGTATTGCTTGGTGGGGTCGGTCAAGAAAAACCACTTCTTCTGGCGCGCCAGGAGTGCGGCCCACGTCGGTTCTTTGGGCTTCTTCTTGCCCATGCCTGTACTTACCGGCTGGGCCGAATCACTTCTTCCGCGAACCGTTCCATCTCCTCCAGCTGCGGGCTGCACTGCAACAGGAGGAGGTTCACGCCGGCGGCCTCGAACGCCTTCACACGGTCCAGCACTTGGGCCGGCGTGCCGACGAGACCGCTCCGCAACCCGCGGTTCGATACGGAGTAGTCTTCGAGCGACACGCGCTGTTCGAGTTGAGTGCCCGCGAGCCACTGCTGGTAGTTGTGGTAGCCCGCCGCCGACTGCCTCACGTCGGTGATTCGGACCAACTCCGCTCGCGCCTCGGCTTCGTTGTTGCGCACGATGCTGTACCCTGCGACACCGTAAATCATGGGCGGCAGCCCGAACCCTGCGCGGCGGCGGCGCATGTCGTTGATCTTCTCCGCGATGCGATCCGGCGGGTCGCCGTGCATTACGTACGCGTCGCACTTCTGCGCGATGAGGTTCTTGGCGGCCTCCGACTCGCCGCCCGCGT
>JBJSXS010000453.1:0-18366 GCA_046086545.1 Gemmata sp. | reverse complement strand
GTCCCGCTCGCGGCTTAACGGTCGAATCGCGGGGCGGCGCTCAAGCCGCCTTGCGCGCGGTCTGCGAAACGACCACCTGCGACTTCGCGAGCGGGAGCAGGCGGTTGCGCGGCGCGGCGGGCGGCAGCGTTTGGCGTAACACCGTTTCCCACTTCTCGCGGTCCAGGTGCGGGGCGAACGGGCGCCGCCCGCACAGCGCGCGGCCGAGCCGGTACCGCAGGCGCCGCACCAGCCCCACCGGCTCCTTGCCGTAAGCGCTCAACTTCGCGCGGTACGTCTGGTACTGTTCCGCCGTCGGCGCCTTCGCCTCGGGTCCGAACGCGGCGGCCCACACGTTCAGCGGGCGGCGCTCCGGGCCGTGCCACCCGAGAACGCGGGTCGGCGCCCAATCGAGTAGTGTGTCGAACGCCTCGGGCGTGAACCGCCAGTAGTCGTGCGGGTACGCGTGGACGTGGAAGTAGAACGGGCAGCACACGAGGAACACGCCGTCGGGCCGCAGCACCCGGCGCACCTCCGCGAACCCCTTCCAGAAGTGCTTCACGTGCTCGAACACGCTGAACGCCAGCACGGTGCCGACGCTCGCGTCGGGAAACGGCAGGTCTTCGACGTTGGCTACCAGATCGACGCCCGGGCCGGCGCGGAAGTCCACCCCGGTGTACCGCCGGCCGGGGAACAGCCCGCGGAGGTTGACGAGGTCTTCCTGGCCCGCGACCTGATAGGAGCCGATTTCGAGTACCGGGTCGGGCAGGGCGAACGACTCGACGGCCGCCCGCGCGACCCCGCGAAGAAACTGGTTCATTGGTCCCTCTTTAATCAAAATCCGGGCACTCCCACATCGGCCGCCGTGGCGCGGAGCTTGAGGGCAGTTGTCCGGCCCGCGCCGGCCGGCGCGAGTCTGCGGGCCTTACGATGAGCTGGGCAATCCGGGCGTTTCCGGCGGGGTGCGGCCCGGTGCCCGCCCCGCGGCACCGCCGCCCCGGGGCGCCTACACCTTCAAGCCGACGGCGCGCATGAGCGCGAGGCCGTTGCCGTGGGGTACGACGCCGGGCCGCATCGTGTAATCGAACTGCAACTCGCCGCCCGCGAAGCCGTCGGAGAAGTGAACGCTCGCGGCGCCGGGGATGGTGTCGGTCACCGCGGTCAGGCTCAGGTCGTGCGTGGTCACGAACCCGATCGCGCCCGCCCCGAGCAACGCGCGCGTAACGCCTTCCGCGCCGGCGACGCGGTCGGCCGAGTTGGTGCCCGCGAACAGCTCGTCCATCATGAAGAGCAGCGGCGGCCCCCCTTCGCGCGTGGCGAGGTCGAGCAGTTGCCGCACCTTCGTCACTTCCGCGAAGAACCGCGAGCGGCCCTCCTGAAGTGAGTCCTGCACGCGCATCGTGGCCCCAAGCGCAACGGGCGTGAGCGCGAAGCTCGTGGCGCGCACCACCCCGCCGGCGAGCGCGAGGACCGCGTTCACCCCGACCGCGCGCAAGAGCGTGCTCTTGCCCGACATGTTAGAGCCGCTCACGATCAGGACGCGCGGCGCGCCCGCGCCGCCGAGCGCCACGTCGTTGCGGACGCACCTCGCCGCGGGGATCAGCGGGTGCCCGACGCCGGTCGCCCGGAGCCGCACGGGGCCGCTTTCGACCGTGGGGTAAATGTCGGTCGGGTTCTCGTAGGCGTGGCCGGCCAGCGACGACAGCGCCTCGAACTCCCCGATCGCGCGGAGCCACTGCCCGACGGCCGCGCCGCTCCGCGCCCTCCACGCTTCGAGCTTGAACGCGAACCGCACCGGCCACAGGCGCAGCACCGCGACCGGGATGAAGAACGCGTTCCGCCGCGCGTCGTACCCGTCGAGCAGCAGCCGGAGCTGGCGGATCTGCACCGACGGCGGTGCGCCGCCCGCTCGCATCGCGCCCTGGAGCTCCCGCAGGCGCGGCGCGGCGAACGGTTCGCGCTCCAGGCGCGCGAGAACCGCCTCGAAGAGCGAGAGGTTGTCGGCCGCGCGGGCGAGCGGGCGCAGCACCTTGCCGGCCCAGCCCATCAGTCGCGCCGCGAGCGCCAGCGACGGCACCACGAGCACCAGCACGGGCAGCGCGGACGTGCCCGCGAAGAGCCACCCGGCCCACGCGAACACGTTCGCCCAGCCGACCACCTCGACCGCGGTCCACCTCCAGGTGGGTTGCGCGTCGGGCGGGGCCGCGCCCCATGCCGCGAGCGGCCGGTAGTCCGCGGCTGGCGCCTCCGCGCCGGCCACCGCGAGCCCTTCTCGCAGGTCGAGGCGAGCGGTGAGGTCCGCGACGGCCGCCTGGCGCGCTCGCACCTCGTCCGCCGCGGCCGGGGCGAGCAGCCACGCCGCGAGGGTGTCTTCGCCCACGCGCGTGCGGCACGCCGAGACGCGCGCGAACACGGACCCGGGGCCAAACAGGTCGAGGTCCGCGGCGTACGGGTGGGCGTCGGTAGCGAAGCGCGCGCCGTCGGCCGCGCCCGAGGGCCGCCCGGCGAGGCGCTCCAGCCCGCCGGCGTAGAAGTTGGCCCCGCGCTCGGCCCGCGCCTTCCGGCGCTTCGCGCCTTCGAACGTCGCGACGAAGTACACGAACACCAGAACCGGAGCGAGGGCGAACCACGGCGAGAGCAGCCCCGCGCCGAGCGCCAGCGCCGCGACGAGCAGCACCGCGAGGAACGCCGCGAGGCGCGCGTTGGCGAGGGCGCCGAGCCGGGCCGCGAGTGCCGCGGCCGCCGCGTGCCGCGCGGCCCGGCGCTCGGCGTACACCGCGGCGGGGGGTGGCTGTGACAGAGTTGTGTCACTCACTGGGGTAACGAAGGGGTGTAAGGGTGAGAAGACAGAGCTACGGCGCCCCCGGGACTTCGTCACCCCTTCGCCCCTCGGACGTTCACCCCTTCTCGGGGGGCGTCACGGGGTGGTGACGCTCGCGCTGATCTTGTCGGACCCGCTCGACTCGCAGTTCCACGGGCTGCCGCCGATGCACAGGTACCGCTCGCCGCTCTCGGTCGGCTTGCCCTTGAACGACGCGCCGACGGCGAACGGCGCGCCGGGCGGCCCGACGCGCGGGCCCCCGCCCGGTTGACCGGTGAGCCCGCCCCGGCCCTCCGGCCCGCACGTGTACTGCCCCGGCCCGGCGCACCCGACCGGCGGACCGATGAGGGCAACGACGCGGACGCGCGTGAGCATGGGCGGCCCTCACCGAAGAGAGCGCGGACGCGCCGCCGATGATACCGCGCCGCGGGCCCGACGTGTCACGGGTGTTACGCTGCCGGGGCCGTGCTCTTGTACCACTCGAGCGCCCGGGCCATCCCCTCGTCGAACAGCACGCGCGGCGCGTACCCCAGCCTGGTGCGGGCCTTCGCGATGGAGAAGTCCAGGTTGTAGCCCGCGAACTTGAGCTGCGCCTGCGTGATGCGAGGCGGGTGCGGCGCGTTCTTGCGCCGGAACACGCGCTCGCGCCAGGTCGCCAGGGGGCGCGCGAACCACAGCGGGATCGACCCGCTCGGGCGCTTCAGCCCCAGGCCGTCGGCGACGGCCTCGAAGAACCGGCGCTTGCTCACGAACTCTCCGTCCGTGATGTTGAACACCTCCCCCGCCGCCACGGCCGCCGGCGCGTCGAGGGCGAGCAGCACCGCGTCCGCGACGTTCCCGACGTAGGTGGTGTTCAGGGCGAACCGGCCGCGCGCGAGGTACACCGCGCTCCGCTCCTTCAGGCGCGAAGCGATGCGGGGCAGGACCGCGCGGTCCCGCGGGCCGTACACGAACCCGGGCCGCAGGATGGTGACCGGCACGCCGTGCTCGCGGCGGCACTCCAGCGCGAGCCGCTCGGCCTCCACCTTCGACTGCGTGTACCCGTCCACGTGGTCGCCCGGCAGCGGCTCCGTCTCGTCGGTCGCGTAGTGGTGCCGCGCCGCGTACACGCCGAGGGAGCTGACGTGGACGAACCGCGCCGGCGGGCGCTCGCGCGCCGCGCCCAGCAGCCGGCGCAGGCCCTCGACGTTGACCGCGCGGTACTCGTCCACGGGGCCCCAGTCGCCGACCTTCGCGGCGCAGTTCACCACCGCGTCGCAGCCGTCGAGGGCGCGGGCGAGTGCGGCCGGGTCGGTCAGGTCGCCGCGCACGACGGTCGCCCCGAGCGCGGCGAGGAAGGCCGTGTCGCTCCCCGCGCGCGCCAGCGCGCGGACGGCGCCGCCGCGCGCCACGAGCGCCGCCGCGACGTGCGACCCGACGAACCCGGTGGCCCCGGTGAGTAGAATGGTGTGTGGCATCGCGCTGTTGTGCGAACGCGGCCCCGAGCGGCAAGGCGGGGTGCCCGTTTCCCGACCCGCCACGACCACGGAGGCCGACGTGACACCTTCCGCCCGGGCACTCGCCGCTGTGCTTCTCGCCTGTGTGCCGGCGCCCGCGCGGGCCGGGCTGCACTACTCGGGCGAGCAGTTCGCGGAGCTGCCGAGCCGCCCGTCCGGGTTCCTCACCGACCACCGCGCCCTCCGCGCCGCGGGGCACGAGCGCCCGGACGGGCTGCCCTCGCCCCTCCGCGACGACTACCTCGCCGCGGCGGCGCGGCTGGAGAGGCGCTCGAAAGAGGGCCCCCTCACCGCGGACGAAGCCGCCGACCTCGGCGCGGTGTACGTCCGGCTCGGCAGGGCCGACCGGGCGCTCAACGTCCTGGCGCCGGCGGCGCGCAAGTTCCCCGAGCACTTCCGCGTCGCGGCCAACCTGGGCACCGCCTTTCAGCTCACGGGCGACCTCGAACGGGCCGCCGCGCAGTTGGAAGAAGCGGTGCGGCTCGCGCCCGCGAAGCTCCGCCCGTTCGAGCAGGCGCACCTGAAGCTCGTGAAACTGCGCCTGAAGGAAGGCCGGGCCGCGAACGCGCCGACGAGCGTCGACGACCTGTTCGGCGTGAAGTACGTCGGCGCGAAGGGCGCCCCGGCGGCCGGCGCGCTCGCGGACGACGAGCGCAAGAAGCTCCCGGCCGACGCGCCGGCCGCGGTGCAGCAACTCGGGCTGTGGCTCCCCGCGGACGCGCGCCTGCTGTGGCAGTTCGGCGAGGTGTGCAACGCGCTGGGCGACGTGCGCTCCGCGGCCGCGGCGCTCGACGGGTGCGTGACCGAGTTCGCGCTCGCCGCCCCGGACCTGCGCCTGCGCCGCTCGCTGTACCGCGCCGCGGCCGACGAGGCGGCGAACAAGCCCGGGCACGAGCAGCACAAGAGCGCCATCAAGGCGCGGTCGTCACGGCCGCTGCTGAAGGCGTTCGACGAGGCGCTCCTCCCGGCCATCTCCGATGACAAGGTGAACGCGCTCCCGTGGCCGGTGCTGGCCGCCACCAGCATCGACGCAAAGGGGAAGGCGGCGTTCGCCAAGTACCTCGACAAACTCGACGGCAAACCAGTGACGCTCACCGGGTTCATGCAGCCGGTGAAGGACGAGCTCGCGCCCACCGGCTTCCTGCTGCTGGAGTACCCGGTGGGGTGCTGGTTCTGCGAGGTGCCCGACCCGACCGGCCTGCTGAACGTGGAGTTGAAGGCCGGCACGACGGCGGAGTTCCGCAAGGGGCTCATCAAGGTGACCGGCACGCTCAGCCTCAACCGCGACGACCCCGAGGGGTACCTGTTCTCACTCAAGGGTGCGAAGATCGGCCCGGTGGATTGAGTGCGCCCGCCGGTCGCCTTCGGTCCGCGCTCGTCGCGGTCACCTTGCGCGGCCCGGCCATCCGCGGCCGGTCCGGCGCCTCCGCGCGCCGCGCGCTTGGCGCCGCCCATGCGATCGTCGGTGGCGAC
Organism: Gemmata sp.; assembly: GCA_046086545.1. Taxonomy (GTDB): domain Bacteria; phylum Planctomycetota; class Planctomycetia; order Gemmatales; family Gemmataceae; genus Gemmata. The sequence goes on along the minus strand of JBJSXS010000453.1, from coordinate 12,597 downwards.
GCAGTCCTCGGGCGTCCCGCCCCGGCGGTTCGCGGCGGGCCCGGGGGTGCTGGGGAGCAGCACTCTCGCCCCTGTTCAACCTGGAGCGAATCGCGTGGCCGCTTGTGTAATTTGCCCAACCCCCCGCTCGCCCGCACGACCCGCAGGTAAGGTAAAGTCCGCGGTCCCGGCGGTCGATGTCAGTCGAGAGGATCGAAGGCAACTTTTCCGCTGTTGTTCGGTGTGTCATGGCCGCGGAAGTTCGGTGGGAGAGTGCCGCGTGCCCCGGGTGCGGCGGGCGTGACGAGGACGAGTTCCTGCGCGCCCCGGGCGACGACGGCAACGAGTACCGGCTCGCGCAGTGTCGGGCGTGCGCGCTGGTGTTCCAGAACCCGCGCCCCACGGAAGATACCGTCGGGCTGCTGTACACCGAGGACTACCCACAGTACCAGGCGCCGACCAAGAAGAAGGGTGCGCTGCGCCGGTTCCGGCAGCGCGTGTTCGGGCACCGCGAGCGAACCCTCGCGGACCGCATCCCGGTGGTGCCGGGCGGCAAGTTGCTCGACTGCGGGTGCGGGGCGGGGGTGTTCGCCGCCGAGATGCGGGACCGCGGGTGGGACGCGTTCGGCATGGACTTCAGCCCGCACGCGGCGGCGGTCGCGCGCGCGCGCTACGGCCTGCGCGTGATCGAGGGCACGCTCCCGCACGCCGAGGTGCCGCCCGGGTCGCTCGACGCGGTCACCCTGCGCATGGTGCTCGAACACGTCCACGACCCGGCGAAGATGTTGGGCGCCGCGTTCGACGCGCTCAAGCCGGGCGGGCACCTGTTCGTGGCGGTGCCGAACCTCGGCGCGTGGGCGCTCGGCGCGTTCGGGCCGGCGTGGTTCCCGCTGCGGCTCCCGTGGCACCTCACGCACTTCACGGCGGCGACGCTCGCGCGCGCCGTCGCCGGGCGCGGGTTCGCGGTCGAGCGAATGACAACGAAGGCGCACACGCGCTGGATGGGGTACTCGGTGGACCGGGTGGCGCGGCCGCCGTGGTGGGTGCGTGCCGCCCGCGTCCGCGCGTTCCGCAGCGCGCTGACGAACTGGACCGAGTGGACGAACCGGGCCGACGAGTTGTCGCTGCTGGCCCGCAAGCCGCTCGCCGGCGCGCCGGCGGCGCCCCGGCACAAGGCCGCGTGACACAGACAAGCGGCGGCCGTTCGGGGGCCTCAGCGCACCCCGCCCTTGTACTTCTTCGTGCTGCGGAGCTTGTGCTTGCGGTCCTTGCGGCGCTTCTTGTTGGCGTTCCGCTGGCTCTTGGGTGCGTGCTGAATGCCCATCTCGTGATCTCCTAAAGGGAAGACCGGCATTCTAGCGGCGCGGCCCGCGACCGCCTACGGCTACCACGGCCGGCCGAGCGCCCTGGCGATCAGGTCGTACCCGTCGGCCGCGGCGACCTTCGCGCGGACGAAGTCGCCCGCGGCGAGGCTCTTGCCCTTCACCCGCACCGCGCAGTCGATTTCCGGCGCGTCGGCGTAGGTGCGGCCGCGGAAGTGGTTGGCGAACTCCGGGTCCGGCCCGTCGATCACGACGGGGTGCTCCTTGCCGACCTGCGCCGCGGCCCAGTCGAAGGCGACCTGCTGCTGAACCTCCATGATCGCGGCCACGCGTGCGGCCTTCACGTCTTCGGGCAGGTGGCCGTCGAGCTTCTCCGCCGGCGTGCCGGGTTCGAGCGAGTACGGGAACACGCCCACCCGCTCGAACTTGAACTCCGCGACGAAGTCGCGCAGCTCCTCGAACTCCTTCTCCGTCTCGCCGGGGAACCCGGTGATGAACGTGGTGCGGATGGCCAGGTCCGGCCACTTCGCGCGGAGCCGGTGGAGCAGGTCTTCGGTCGCGGCCCGGTCCACGCGGCGGATCATGCGCTTGAGCACGCGGTCGCTGATGTGCTGGAGCGGCATGTCGAGGTACGGGATGATCTTCTTCGCCCCGGCGAACGTCTCGATCAGCTCGTCCGAGATGTGTTCGGGGTACGCGTACAGCGTGCGGACCCACTCGATGCCGTCCACCTTGTCGAGTTCGCGCAGCAGCTCCGCGAGCCGCGTGCGGCCGTACAGGTCCAGGCCGTAGTAGGTGGTGTCCTGGGCGACGATGATCAGCTCGCGCACGCCGTCGGCCGCGAGTTCGTTCGCCTCGCGAATCACCTCTTCGATGGGCTTGGTGACGTGCCTGCCGCGCATCTTCGGGATCGCGCAGTACGTGCAGAGCCGGTCGCACCCCTCGCTGATCTTCAGGTACGCGAAGTGTTTGGGCGTGATGCGCAGGCGGGCGGTGTCTTCGAGCGCGCGGACCGGGGCCGGGCGGAACAGGCTGCGCTGCTCGTCACTCAGTTCCCCCTGCTTGCGCCGCGGGCTCGTCGCGCGGTCCACGACGGCGGCGATCTCCTCGCGCCCGAACACGCCGACGATCTGATCGACCTCGGGGACCTGCTCCAGCAGCACCTCGCGCTGCCGCTCGGCCATGCACCCGGCGACGACGACGGCCCCCACCTTGCCGGCGGCCTTGAGTGCCAGCATCTCGCGGATGACGGCGAGCGACTCCTGGCGGGCCGGCTCGATGAACCCGCAGGTGTTGACGACCACCACGTCGGCGCCGTCGGCGCCGGGCTGGAGGGAGTACCCGTCCTGCGCGAGCTTGCCGAGCATGCGCTCGCTGTCGACGGTGTTCTTCGGGCAGCCGAGCGAGACGAACGCGTATTTGCCCTTACTTTCCGCCGAGCGGGGGGTGCCAGCCCCCTGTTCGTGTGGCGCGGGCGAAAGCGGCAAACTCTTGACGGACATGCGGGGTGCGTGGCTCGTGGTGCGCGGCGACGGTCGAACAGCCATCTTAGGGCGCGCCGCGCCGCGTAACAAGCGACGGTCAGCGTTCCAGGGCGCGCGGCGGCGGGGCCGGCGGCAGGGGTGGGAACAGCCAGGCGGCCTTTTCGGCGCCGGTCCGCGCGTCCCACACCTTCACCGTCTGGTCCTCGCTCCGGTGACCACCCGCGACCCGTCCGCGCTGAACGACGCCGCAAGCACCGACTTCGTGTGCCCCCTGAGGGTGAGCAGTAAGCCCGAGTTGGCCAGTTGGTTGACGTAACACTACTCCCACTCGCAGAACCCCGGCTCCATGCCCGTGCCATCGAGCAGTACACGCGCGCGCCTGGTTGTTGGTGAGGCACTCGCTGTGCGCCATCTGAACAGTCCGCCCGTACTCAACACTGGCCAGCTTTTCGCGCTCGCGCTCGACGGCCTTTCGTGAGTCCTCTTCGCCCGCCCGCGCCTTCTCCACAAGCCCCCTTTGCGCCTGAGCGTCGTCCCGTGCCTGCTTTGCGTCCCGCCACAGCCCGAAGACCGTGACCGCCACCAGCGACATCGCCAGCGCCGCCACGGAGAACCCCCACGCCGCCGCCGGCTTTCGCCAGCCGCACTGGCCGCGCCGAGATCGGTTCCCCGCGGACGACCCGCCCGAGGCCGTCGGCCAGTTCCTTCGCGCTGGGGTACCGAAGTGCGGGCTCCTTCGTGAGGCACTTCGCCACGATGGTGTGCAGGTCCCGCGGAACCGCCCGCACCACCGTCCGCAGTGCCGGCGGTTCCTCGCCGGCGATCTTCGCCAGCACGTCGAACACGCGGGCGCCGTCGAACGGCCGGCGCCCGCTCAAACACTCGTACAGCATCACCCCCAGCGACCACACGTCCGACGCTGGCCCCACGAAACTTCGGCCTCGGCCCAGAACCGCGCGAGCATCGCCCGGGGCACGCTCGCGCCGAGGAGGGTTTTGACCGCCACCTCGCGGTGCAGCCCGCGCTGCTTCGCCAGGTACACGGCCCCCATCCCGCCCTTGCCCAGTTCGCGCACGATCTCGTACCCGGGGATGGCGGTCGATGACCCCTCCGCCGCGGACCGCATCGCCGCGACCTGGTCCGGGGTCTGTGACAGGGTGACGTCAAGCGGACCGGGCGCGCCGCTCGCGTCGGGCGTTTCGTTGGGGCTGCTCACGGGCGGCTCCTGAGTGACTGCCGCGACGTTAACACGTCGGTCGTCCGACCACAAGAACGCAGCCGCACGCTTCCGGAAGAATCTCTTGCACCGCGAACCACTTCGGGCACAATTGTTCTCTTGTCTATCGCGCCTTACCACGAGCGGCCCATGCCCGAACCGGCACACCCAGAGAACCAGGACGCGGACCGCACGGGTGCGTTCTCCGACGTGCCGGACACGCACAACAGCAAGCAGACCGGCCCGGCCGGCTCCCTGACCCCCGGCAAGCCGGGCGACGCGCCCGATCGCATCGGCCGGTTCCGCATCGTCCGACTGCTGGGCGAAGGGGCGTTCGCCCGCGTGTACCTCGGCACCGACCCCGAGTTGGAGCGCGAGGTCGCGATCAAAGTTCCGAAGGTCGAGGAGCTGACGCCGGAGTTCCGCGAGTCGTTCCTGCGCGAGAACCGGCTGGCCGCGATCATCCAGCACCCGAACATCTGCCCGGTGTACGAGGTCGGCACCGACGGCGGGTTCCCGTACATCGTGATGCGGGTGGTGCCCAGCACGCTCGCGGCGCTGCTCAAGCGGCTCCCGGCCCCGATGCCGCCCAAGAGCGCCGCCGCGGTCGCCCGCAAGCTCGCGCTGGGCCTCACCGCCGCGCACGCCCAGAAGGTGATACACCGCGACCTGAAGCCGGCGAACGTGCTGTACGACGAGGCCAACCGCGAAGTCCTCATCGCCGACTTCGGACTGGCCCGGTTGGCGGACCAGGCGACCGACGCGAGCAACGGGGTGCCGAAGGGCACGCCGGCGTACATGGCCCCCGAACAGGCCCGCGGGCAGGCCGACAAGGTCGGGCCGCTGTCCGACGTCTACTCGCTCGGCGTGATGCTGTACGAGCTGCTCACCGGCAGGGTGCCGTTCACCGGGTCCGTCTGGGAGGTCATGCGGGATCACTGCGAAACCACCCCGCCGGCGCCGTCGCAGGTGCGGCCGGGGGTCGATCCCGAACTGGACGCGGTCGTGGCGAAGGCCATGGCCAAGCACCCGGCCGACCGGTTCCCGGGCGCGAAGGCGTTCGCGCAGGCGCTGGGCGACTACCTGCTGGCGGCCGAGCGCGGCGGCGGATCGGTGCCGCTGTTCAGCATGCCGGCGCCCGAACCCGAGGCGAAGCCGAAGGGGCCCGGCGCGAAGCCCCCCAGCGCCCCGTCGTTCGAGGTGGTCGCGCCCAAGCCCAAACCGGTCCCGGCGCCCGTGCCGAAGCCCGTGGCCGTGACCGTCGATGAGGACGACGAAGAGGATGAAGCGGCTGGGCGGCCCGAGAAGCCGGTCAAGCGCAAGGAGAAGAAGGGCAAGCGCAAGAAAAAGAAGGGCGGGGTGCCGGTCGCGGTGTGGGCCGGCGCCGGGGCGGTGGCCGTGCTGCTGCTCGCGGTCGTGCTGATCGCCGGCAAAAGGAAGTCGGACGCGGGCACCCGGCCGGGCCCGATCGCAACCGGCCCGACCGAAGCCGAGCGCAAAGAGGCCGAGCGCAGGGAAGCGGAAAAGAGGGAGGCGGAGAAGAAGTTCCTGCAAGCGGAGGCCGACCTCAGGGCCGGCGACGACTTGTTCAACGGGCAGAACGGCAAGGCCCGCGACTACGCGAAGGCGCGGGAGCTGTACGAGTCGGCCGCCGCGCTGGGGAACCTGGCGGCGCAGTACAAGCTCGGGCAGCTGCACGCCGGCGAGCACCTCGGGGCGAAGGACGAGGCGACGGCTCGGAAGTGGTACACGAAGGCGGCCGAACAGGGCCACGCAGGGGCGCAGAACGCCATCGGCATGTTGCTGTACTACGGGCAGGGCGGGGCGAAGGACCCCCCGAGGGCCCGCGAGTGGTGGGAGAAGGCGGCCGCGCAGAACCACCACATCGCCCAGAGCAACCTGGGGGTGTACTACGCAAACCAGGGGTCGAAGGACGACTACGCGAAGGCCCGCGAGTGGTACCGCAAGGCGGGCGAGCAGGGCTACGCGGAGGCGCAGAACCGGCTCGGCGACTTGTACTTCAAGGCCCTGGGCGGGCCCAGGGACGACAACAAGGCGCGCGAGTGGTACGAGAAGGCGGCTAACCAGGGGCACCCCGCCGGGCAGCGGAACCTGGGGCGCGCGTTCGAGTTCGGCCTCGGCGCGGTGTACGACCAGGTCGCCGCGCTGGCGTGGTACCGCAAGGCCGCCGCGCAGGGCGACGTCGAGGCCATTCAGGCGATCGCCCGCATGCAGAAGAGCAAGTAGGGCGGCACAACGGCGGACAGCGACGGCCCCATCGGGCCCCCGTACGGGGCGGCCGGGCGGAAGCCAGGCCCCTGGCGAAAGCCCCGGCGCCGGCCCGCGTAAAGCGGCGCCGGAACCGCCAAACGAGCCGAAAGAGAAAGCCACACCACCGCTCAAAGGTGGGTGACCGACAACGAGTTGAAACTGGCGCCCGCGTCCGCCGGTCCGGTAACAGCGTTCACCCGCGAGCGCGAAGGGGCCGCCGGCTTGCCCGCCCCTGCTCCGGCGATAGCGTAACTGCTCTCGCACGCACTCCCGGAGTTCCGTTCATGCCGCTCCCGCTTCGCACCGATCACTGCGCGCTCGACCTCCTGTCGCTCGGCGCGCTGGTCCACCGACTCGACCCCGGTGTCACCCCGTTCCGCAAGGCGCGCAGCTTCGACATTCATGTGTCCGGCGGCGAGTACAACGTCGCCGCGAACCTCTCCGACTGCTTCGGGCTGCGAACCGGCATCGCCACCGCGATGGTCAACAACCCCATCGGCGATCTGGTGCAGGCGCGCGTGCGCGAGATGGGCGTGGTTCCCTTCTACAAGCACTTCGAGCACGACGGCGTCCGCGGGCCGAACATCGCCACCGTGTACAGCGACCGCGGGCAGGGCGTGCGCGCGCCGGTGGTGTTCTACAACCGCGCGAACGAGGCCGCATCGCTCCTGAAAGCGGGCGACTTCGACTGGGCGAAGGTCATGGCCGGCGGGTGCCGGTGGTTCCACTCGGGCGGCATCTTCGCGTCGCTCTCGGAGGCGAACCCGGACGTCATCATCGAAGGAATGAAGGCCGCGAAGGCGCAGGGCGCGGTCGTGTCGTTCGACCTGAACTACCGCGGCAAGCTGTGGAAGCCGGTGGGCGGCGAGCGGCGCGCCGTCGAGGTGCTGCGCAAGATCGTCGCCAACGTCGACTGCCTCATCGGCAACGAAGAGGACATGCAGAAGGGGCTCGGCATCAGGGGGCCGGAGGTCACCAAGAGGGAGGAGTCGAAGCTCGACCCCAACGTGTTCTTCGGGATGATCGAGGCGACCGTGAAGGAGTTCCCGAACATCAAGCTGGTGGCGACCACGCTCCGCGAGACGCACTCCGCGAACCGGCACGACTGGGCCGCGGTGCTGTGGATGGACGGCCAGCGGTACATCAGCCCGACGTGCCAGCTCGACGTGATCGACCGCATCGGCGGCGGCGACGGGTTCGCCGCGGGCACCGTCTACGGCCTCATCAGCGGGCGCGGCCCGGAGCAGGCGCTCAAGCTCGGGTGGGCCCACGGCGCCCTGCTCACCACGTTCCACGGCGACACCACGATGGCAACGCTCGCGGAGGTGGAAGCGTTCGCCGCCGGCGGCGGCGCCCGGGTGCAGCGCTAACCGGAGAGGGAGGGCTCCGAGCCCCAGCAGTTTCAGGCCCCCGGGTCGCAGCCGGCAGCGCCGCTCGGCACCCGGGTTTTGAACTCGCGGCCTGAGGCTGCTGGAACTTGGAACCTACTTAACCCCCAACAACTCGATCTCGAACACGAGCGTCGCGCCGCCGGGAATAGCCGGCGGGCTGCCCCGCGCGCCGTACCCGAGATCCGCCGGGATCACGAGCTTGCGGACGCCGCCCACCTTCATCCCGGGCACGCCCTCCTGCCAGCCCTGGATCAGGCTCCGGAGCGACATGTCGAGCGGCCCGTCGCTGCCGGGCTTCCAGCTCGAGTCGAAGTACGGCCCGCCGGTCAGCAGCCAGCCGGTGTAGTCCATCACCACGTGGGCGCCGGCCGGGCACACCGGCCCGTCGCCATCCTTGAGGTCGCGGTACTTCAGGCCGCCGGTGCCGATGGGGATCAGCTTCGGGTCGTCGGCCCCCGGTTCGGTGCCGTCGCTCAGCTTGCTCAGGTCCGACGGGGGCGGGGTGCGCCGCGGGCGCGGGGGCACCGGCCCGGGCTTTGCCTCGAGCAGCTCCACCTCGAAGATGAGCGTGCTGCCGGGGGGGATCTTCCCCTTGTCCTGCTGCCCGTACCCCTTCTCGGGCGCGATCACCAGCTTGCGGATGCCGCCCGGCCGCATTCCGGGGATCCCCTCCTGCCACCCCTGGATCAGCCCCGCGAGTTTGAACGTCGCGGGCTGGCCGCGGTCCCTGCTGCTGTCGAACACCGTGCCGTCGTTCAGCCACCCGGTGTAGTGGATCTTCACCTCAGCGCCGGGCGGGCACGCCTCGCCGACGCCCTCCTTGATGTCGCGGGACCTCACCCCGGCGCCGACCTCCTTCAGCCCCGTGTCGTCCACGCTGCCGTTCGACCCGTCGGACATCTTGCGGCCCGCGGCGCTGTCGGACACGAACACCACCAGCCCCACCAGCACCACGATGGCCGCGACCGCGAGGGCCGGAACCATGACCTGCTTCACCTTCTGCCGGTCCGCCCCGTCCGGCCGACCCTTACCCGGCACCGCCATTGCGCGCCTCCGCGAGAGAGAATCGACGATTCGGAAGCTGTTATAGCCGCCCCGCTCGCATAGGATCATCCCCACTAGGTTCCCGACACGGAGTTCACACTATGCGCGTGTTCGTTGCCGCCGCGGTCGTCGCGTGCGCCTGCCTGTCCGCGGGCGCCCAGGACAAGAAGGACGACAAGAAAGTGCAAGAGCTGGCCAAGGTGCTCGACCAGATCGAGACCGCGATGAAGGCCAAGAGCTACCCGGAGGTTCTGCCGCTGGCCAGGAGGGCGGCGGAGCTGGACCCCAAGAACCCCGCGGCCCCCTTCGCCGCGGCCACCGCGCACGCGCAACTGCGCCAGAACGCCGAGGCCGAAAAGGAGTGGACCCGGCTCATCGAACTGGAGCCGAAAGCGGTCCGCGCGTACGACTCGCGCGGCGACGCCCGGCTCAAGCAGGGGAAGTTCAAGGAGGCCATCGCGGACTTCGACGAGTACCTGAAGCACGACCCCAAGTTCGCGCCCGAGCACTGGCGGCTCGGGATCGCGCTGTACTACGCGGGCCGGTTCAAGGACGGGGTGGCGCAGTTCGACCTGCACCGCAAAGTGAACCCCGAGGACGTGGAGAACTCCGCGTGGCACTACCTGTGCAACGCCCGCGCGAACACCCCCAAGAAGGCCCGCGAGGACCTGATCCCGGTGTCGAAGGACGGCCGCGTCCCGATGAAGCAGGTGCTGGAGCTGTTCGCCGGGAAGATCAAACCGCAGGACGTGCTCGACGCGGCCGAGAACGCGAAGCTCAAGGACGAGGCGCTCAAGGAGGCGCGGTTCTACGCGAACCTCTACGTCGCCCTGTACCACGAGGCCGAGGGGGACGAGAAGAAGTGTACGGAGCACCTGACGGCCGCGGTGGAGAAGTACAAGATCGGCCACTACATGTGGGACGTGGCGGACGTTCACTTGAAGCTGCTGAGGGCGAAGAAGTGAGCGCCGCCGCGGCAGACCCGGGCGCCTCCGGACGTCGCGGCGGGCCCCTCCCCGCCACGGGCCCGGCTACACGGGGGAAGGCTCGATCACCCGCACCGACTTCCACTTCCCGCCGCGGAACCGGAACCAGAAGCAGACGCTCATCCCGATGATGTGCAGGGTGGCGAACACCCAGCACCAGTACAGGCTCCCGCCGCGGGCCACCACCACCGCGGTCGGAACCACCATCAGCGGCCAGGCCAGGGCGAACGTCAGCGCCGTGACGTACTTGGTGTCGCCGGCCCCGCGGAGCGCGAACGCGAACGACACGTTGATCGCGTCCGCCAGCGAGAACACCGCGACGCACACCAGGAGCGTCGGGACGAGAGCCACGATGCGGTTGAACGGCTCCTGCTCCTCGAGCCTCCCGGGCCGGAACGGCTCCACCAGCACCGAAGGGATCGTGACGTAAGCCAGGGCAATGAGGGCCATGTAGCCGGTCGTCCACTTCAGCCCGGTGTACGCGCTCTTTTCCGCGAGGTCCGGGCGGTCGCCGCCGAGCCGCTGGCCCACCAGTATGCAGATCGCCTGCCCCATCCCCATCATCGGCAGGAACGCGATCATGTTCAGCCGGATGGCGAGCGTGGTGGCCCCAAGGGGCTCTTCCCCGAGCCGGCCGACGAGCTGCGTGAAGCAGTTGAACACCAGCACGTCGAGGAACACCTGCACGCCGGCCGGGCCGCCGTAGACCATCAGCCGCCGGAACAGGTCGCGCTCCGGCCTCCAGCCCGACAGGGTGCCGAACTGGTCGCGGTACTTCGGGCGGAGCATCAGCGCCAGCGCGCACAGCGCCGCGGCCCACGACCCGACGACCGTGGCCCAGCCCGCGCCCGCGATGCCCAGCGCCGGGACACCGATCGCGGTGTTGCCGAAGATGAGCACCAGCGCGAGCGCGATGTTCACCAGGGTGCCGAACGCCTCGATGCCGAGCACGGTCCACGTCTGCCCGCGACCGGAGAAGAACCCGTTGACGGCGCCCATCACCAGCATCGGCAGCGCGGCGAAACTGAAGCACTGCAGGTAGATCGTCTCGAGCCGCTGGATCTCGGGGGTGTGCCCGCCGACCGCGATCAGGGTCGGCGCGAGCGGCACCACGACCAGGAAGAGTAGCCCGGCGACCACCGCGAAGTGGACCCCCTGCCACACCGCCGCGCCGACGCGGTGCGGGCGCCGCGCCCCGGTGTACTGCGCGACGAACGTCGAGGTGTAGCCCGCGGTGACCTGCAGCACGCCGAAGAACAGCCAGTACCACATGACCGCGGGGAACGACGCGGCCATCTCCCGGGGGTCGTGCCGCGACAGCAGCACCGTGTCCACGAACACCTGCACCGTCATGAAGCTCTGACTGACGATCAGCGGGGCCGCGAGCTCGAGCAGCTCGCGGCTCCCGCCGGGCGTGGACGGGCCGGGGGTGAGGGGTGACGGGTGCGGCGGTGGGGTCACCGCCTGCCCCGGTGCCGTGTCGGGGGAAGAACGAACAGGTTCGACCGTTCCGGGGCTCGGCTCCTCGCTCCTCACTCCTCACTCCTCACGGTTCACTTGACGGGCGAGAGCCAGATGTTGCGGAACTGAACCGGGTGGCCGTGGTCTTGCAGCAGAATCGGGCCCGGTTTCGCGACGTCGCCGCCGAGCCCCGCGGTCGTGTTGTCGCTGGTGACCAGGACGTTGTCGTGGATCTTGACACCGTTATGAGTCACCGTCATGCGGGCGGGTTCGGTCTTTTTGCCGCCTTCCACCTTCGGCGGGGTGAATTCGATGTCGTAGCTCTGCCACACGGTCGGCGCCTTGCACGCGTTCACCGCCGGCGCCGCGACGCCGTAAATCGCGCCGCAGTCGTTCTTGCCGCTCTTGAGGCCGTAGCTGTCGAGGATCTGCACCTCGTAGCGCCCCTGGATGTACACGCCACTGTTGCCGCGCCCCTGCCCGCTGTTGCCGGGCTCGTAGGGCACGCGGAACTCGAGGTGCAAGCGGAACTTCCCGCCGAACGTCTCCTTGGTGATGATGTCGCCGTGGCCCTTCACGCCCTCCATCACGCCGCCGTCGCGAAGGTTCCACTTCACCTCCGACTTGCCGTCGCGCTTGACCCACTTCGAAAAGTCCTTGCCGTCGAACAGGACGACCGCGCCTTCCGGGGCCCTCGCGCCCTCGGCGTCCTTCAGGTCTTCCGGCTTCGCGGCCTTGAGCTTGTCGTCGAGCTTCCACGGGCCGGCGTCCGCGGCGAGCACCGCGACCGCGGACGTGCAGAACAGGGCGAGAGCGAACAGCGTGCGCACGGGCAAACCCCCTGACGAGGAGAAAGGCAGGAGGGCCATTGTATTGGGAGAACGGCGGCCCTGCCGGGAGGGGGTTGGGGGGTGAGTTGTTTTCGCGTACACTCATTTCCACCGCGCCGGAGTCCCGACATGCACCGCCTTTCCCTCATCGCGCTGCTCCTCAGCACCGCGCTCGCGCGCGCCGCCGACCCCTTCGCCGCAGCGCCGACCCACCAGGTGAAGCTCAACGGGCACACGTTCACGCTGCCGGAAGGGTTCGCCATCGAGGTCGCCGCGGACGCGGCAATGGCCCCGCGGCCCATCGCCGCCGCGCTGGATGAGAAGGGACGGCTGTACGTCACCGACTCCAGCGGCTCGAACGCGAAGGTCGCGGAGCAGCTCAAGGAGAAGCCGCACCGCGTTCTGCGGCTCGAATCCACGAAGGGGGACGGGAAGTTCGACAAGCAAACGGTGTTCGTCAAGAACGTGATGTTTCCCGAAGGGTGCATGTGGCTGAACGGGGCGCTGTACGTCGCGGCCCCGCCGCACATCCTGAGGTTCACGGACACCGATGGCGACGGGGTCGCGGACAAGGAAGAAATCTGGTTCGACGGGAAGACGCTCACCGGCTGCG
>JBJSXS010000452.1:0-2188 GCA_046086545.1 Gemmata sp. | reverse complement strand
CACGCGGGCGTTTCTGAGCGCGCCGCACGCGGGCCCGCTCGACCTGAACGCGGTGGTGCTGCCGCAGTACCACGCGCAGAACTTCCGCAACGTGGACAAGAACGACAGCCGCGTGACCGGGCGCTCGACGCTCGCGGAGTTCGACAACCAGGCGTCGCGCCTCCGCCGCGACACCCCGGAGCGGCTCGCGGGGCTGCTCAAGACCCCGAGCGGCGACGACAGCAACCCGGAAGCGGTACGTAAGCTCGACCTGAAGCAACCGGACCGTGACTTCTTCGACCTCGATGCCAAGTACCCCGAGGGGCATCCGAGGGCGAAGCAGCGGGTGTTCCCGATCCTCGCGCCGTCCGGCGAACCGCAGCCGACCTACCGGATGGACGTGTACGTCCAGGCGACGGACAACAACGCCGACGCCGACGGCGGCCCGCGCGTCACCCGCAGTGCCGAACCGATCCGGCTCCGCATCGTCTCCGAGGGTGACCTGCTGCTTGAAATCAGCAAGGAAGAGGAGCAACTCGGCATCCGGCTCGAAGAGGCGCTGGTGAAACTCGCCGCGGCGAAGAAGAAGTACGAGTTCGTGCGCAGCACCAACGGCTTAAAGGAGGAAACGCCGGAGAACGTGGACGCCGTCAAGGTTCGCCACCAGGACGCGCTGCAGGACGTGGACAAGGCTCGCGACATCGTCACGACGGTGCTGCGCGAGTTCGGCCGCATCCACCGCGAGTGCCAAGTGAACCGCGTCATCGAGATCACCACGCGGAACTATCTGGCCTACTGCAACGAACTGGACGCGATTCTGAGCGATGACCTGAGTGCCGCCCAGCCGACCTTCCCCAAGACGCAAGTGCTACTGAACAACGTGCAGAACACGCTGAACAGCGGCCGCTGGGCGCCGGGCGTTCAAACGACCGACGCGGAGCAATCGGTCTGGGCGCTGGAGCGCGCACTGGCCGAGATCCGCAAGCGGATCGGCGAGACGCAGAGCAAGGACGCGCTCATCAAGAGCATCCGCAAACTCCGTGACGACCAGCTGCTCGTCGAGAAAATCATCAAGGAGATGCAGGACCGCTGGGTCAAACGGCAGAACCAGAAGACCGCCGAGGTCCTTGATGTGGCCGCAGTTGTCGTTCCGAAAGGGCAGACCAAGAAGGTACAGCAGGGCATCGACTGGCGGCAGTACAAGGAAGACGAACTGGTTGTGACGCTCGTGTCATCGGACCCCGAGGCGGTCGCTGTGCCCGCGCAGATCACGCTGACCTACGAGAAGAACCAGTTCAGGTTCGAGTACGACGTGAAAGCGGGGACGAAGCCCGGCACGTACACAATCAAGGTTACCCCGGGTGCAGGCGATCCAGTGACTGTGCTGGTTACCGTTAACTGATTGTTGCGCAGGCGCGACGTTGCGTAACAGACTGTAACATTTGATGGGTGGCTACCGCAATTGCCCGGTTAGCTGTTGGCGGCCCTTGAACCGGTCGTCACAATGACGGATGAAATGACCGCCTGCGACGCGGACTCGCTGTGTCGCACCTCAGAGTCGGGAGGTTCTCGCCATGCCCCGCCGGTTGCCGATCATGCCGCTGGTCTTCGCTGCAACGCTCGGCCTGTTCGTTTTGACATCGGTGCTCACCGCGCAGCAACCGCCCCCCGCCGCCGGGACGAACCCCAAGCGATCCCAGGAAGAGAACCTAAAGTTCTACAAGAACTTCATGGATCAGGTGTTGCGGCTCGCTCAGCGGTGGGAGAAGAGCGACAGCAGTGAGGACAAGGACCGGGCCAAGTCGCTCCGCGCCGTACTCAAACTGGCCGAAGAGCGCGGTGTCGAGAAGCTGTTCAAAGAACTCATCGAAGGGCTGAACGCCAAGAGCCTCGGTGGCAGCGACTTCGAGACTCTGCTCGGCAAGGACAAGAAACTGATCGACGCCTTAACCGAGATCCTCAAGATCCTCGAAACCGAGGACGATTCGGCACGGGTCCGCGAGGAGATTCGCAAACTTGAAGAGGCCATCAAGGCGATCCGTGACATCAAGACGAAGCAAGAGAACTTGCTGGCTCGGACCTTCAACCCAAAGAGCGACGCGGACAAGTTGGCCAAGGACCAGAACCTGCTCTCAAAGGCGACGCAAGACCTCGCGAACGCGCTTGCGAAGGCCGCGAACCCGAACGACAAGGGGCAGCCGAACGCGGG
>JBJSXS010000451.1:0-7359 GCA_046086545.1 Gemmata sp. | reverse complement strand
GGCTGCGAAACGTCGCCTCGGCGAGGTTGTGAGAGGTATTCTAACTGCTGTGGGCGCCGGAAGCGAGAGGGAATCGGCGCCGGTTTCGGAACCGCCGCGGGCGCGGTTTCGCGCAGGCACCGACCGCGGGCGCGCGGTAGACTGGCTCCGGCCCGCCGCTCGCGCCCGCCCGCACACCCGCCTGGGTTCACACTCATGCCCCCCCCGAACGCCTGCACCCGCCGCGTCGCGCTCAAGGTCGGCCTGCTCGGCGCCACCGGGTTGACGCTGCCGGACCTGTTCCGCGCGCAGGCGCGGGCGAAAGAGCAAGGCGGGAGCGCCGCCAACGATAAGAGCGTCATCCTGATCTGGCTCGACGGCGGGCCGAGCCAGCTCGAGACGTTCGACCCGAAGCCGGACGCACCGGCGGAGATTCGCGGGCCGTTCGGCGTGTGCAAGACCGCGACCCCGGGCGTGCTGGTCAGTTCGCTGATGCCGCAGGTCGCGAAGCGGTTCGAGAAGTTGTCGCTGATCCGCTCGCTGCACCACGACAACGGCGACCACTTCGCCGCCGGGCACTGGATGACCACCGGCCGGTTCGGGGCCACCGCCGCGAACCAGGCGCAGAAGTACCCGTCGGTGGGGTCTTATGTGTCGCGGGTGAAAGGGTCCAACAACCCCGGGCTGCCGGCGTACGTCGGGCTGCCGTCGGCTCAGACCATTTACCTGTTCCCGGGTTACATGGGCGCGTCGTACCTGGGGGCCGCGTACAACCCGTTCGACGTGGACCGCGTCAACAAGTACCTCGGCTGGAGCGGCGCCCGCGTGCACTCCCCGAAGTGGCTCGGGACGCTCGGCACCGCTGACCCCGAAGGCGGGCGGGCCGACCTCCTGAAGCAGTTCGACACCGCCCGGCGGGACATCGACGCCAGCGGCGTGATGAAAACGATGGACCAGTTCCAGCTCAAAGCCCTTGAACTCATGACCGGGAACGCGGCCCGCGAGGCGTTCGACATCGACAAGGAAGACGTTAAGGCCGCCGACCGCTACGGCCAAGGGCCGTGGGCGCGCTACACCCTCATGGCGCGGCGGCTCGTGGAAGCCGGCGTGTCGTTCGTGACGGTGGACATGCCCCACTGGGACGACCACAGCAGCATCGAGAAGGGCCACGGCGCGAAGGTGCCGGTGGTCGATCAGGCGGTCGGCGCGCTGCTGGACGACCTCGAAGACCGCGGGTTGCTGGACCGCGTGATGGTCGTGGTCGTGGGCGAGTTCGGCAGAACGCCGAAGATCAACACCGGGCAGCCGGGCATCCCGGTGCCGGGGCGCGACCACTGGGGCAACGCGATCAGCGCCCTGTTCGCGGGCGGCGGGATCAGGCCCGGCGTCGTGGTGGGCCGCACGAACCCGAAGGCCGAGCACCCCGTCGAGCGCGCGCTGAAGCCCGAGGCGCTGCTCGCGACGGTCTACCACCAACTCGGGATCGACGCGGCGCAAACCTTCAAGGACCACACCGGGCGGCCGAACCCGATTCTGGACGACCCGACGCCGATCAAGGAACTGGTGTGATGCCCGGCGCCTAGAAATCAGGACCCGACACAAGCGCAGTAGACGCGCCGGCCCCGGACCGGCGCATGCTGGCAGGCAAGGCGGGCGGCTGCAAATCCGCCCTCGGTGGTAAAGCCCCGACCGGCTGTTGTGACGCACCGGGGCGCCGTCGCGGATCGGTCGAATGAGCGCACCTCCCGAGCGCGGCACCGGCCCGCTTCACACGAAGCGGACTTGCCCCAACCTCCCCGAGCGTGTATTCCGGCGCGGCTCTCACCGCGCCACGCCAGGGCCTCGGCGGCATGCTCAAGACCCCTCGTTTTGTTCTCGTGCGGTGGCGGCTGTCGCCTGCGTCGGCCCGCACCCGCAGGGCAACCGCCCGGGGGAGCGTTCTGTCGGGCGCGGCCGCCTTCGCGCTCGTTACGGTGGCCGCCGCGGTCGCGCTCGACACCCGCCTGTCGCACGTGCGCTACCCCGAACACGGGTACCGGCTGAGGAACCTTAACCAGCTGCAGGCGCGGGAACCGGGGCAACCGCTGGTGGTGGTGCTCGGCAGCTCCCGAACACAACTGGCGCTCAACCCGGGGGCGGTCGAGCGCGAGCCCGGCTCGCCGCTCGTGTTCAACTACGGGCTGGCCGGCGCGCACCCGGCCTTCCTGCACGTCGGCTACCACCGGCTCCGCGACGCGGGCGTGAAACCGGCCGCCGTGGTGGTCGAGATCTTCCCGGCCCTTCTGGCCGTGACCGACGTATTCGCTGGCGCGGCAACGGTTTGGGGCCCGCAGCTGACCGCTGCGGAGGCCTGGCGCTTCGGGGCCGACGCGGCCAACCGGGCGACGGTTGCCGCGTGGCTCGGATCCCGGCTCGACGTCTGGTCCCGGTTCCGCTCGAACCTGATGTTCGCAGTGGCCCCCGAGTGGATGACCGTCGAGGGGCAGGTGCTCGGCCGGGAACCCGTCCCCGATCAGTTCGGGTACAAGCCGTACTTTCAGGACCAGGTTTCCGAGGCCGAGCGGCAGCGGCGGCTCGCCAAGACGAGCCGAGACTACAGCTCTCTGTGCCGCAACCTGCGCGTGGTCCCGTTGGTGGAGCGCGCCGTTCGCGAACTGGTGGCCGACTGCCGTGCCGACGGCGTACCGGTCGCGTTCTACCTCAGCCCCGAATCGCCGACGTTCCACAACTGGTACGAGCCCCAGGCCCGGGTCCGGCTGGCCGCGTTCGCGCGCGCGCTGACGGACGAACTCGGCGCGCCGGTGTTCGACCTGTCCGGCGGGTGGGCCGAAGAGGACTTCGCCGACGGGCACCACATGCTGCCCGCGGCGACCCACCGGTTCAGCCGCGAGTTCGTGGCACGCGTGCGCCCGTGGCTCGCCGCGGCCCGCCCCGGCGGGGGCGAATGAGCGAGACGCGCCGCCCGGCGCGTCCCATTTCGGGTGCGCCCGCCCGCGCCGGCCGTGCCGGTCGCGCGGGCCGTGCGGGCGGTCGGCATTGACCCACTTTTCCAGCCTTCTTAGATTGGCAGTCGGACGTGGTCTCTGCGTTTTGCCGCTGGCGGTTTCGCGGGACGCGATCGGCACCCCACGAAGCCGCAACCGGCAGAGCAGTGAGGAACAGGTATGGCGACCGCACAGACCGGGATGGAACCGACGTTCTTCGAGAAGCTGGGCGACCGGTTCAACGGGTTCGTCGAGGCCTGCGTGCGCGTCATCTCCAAGATGATGGGCGGCTCGACCGACGAGCGCCGGATCAGGAGCATCGGCTACGTGCGGCCCCACCGGGCCGCGGCGCACACCGTCATCGCCGGGTCCGCGCTGGCCAAGGTGAACGAACTCGAACCCAAGATGCGGGCGCTCAGCGACGAGCAGCTCAAGGGGCTGACCGCCGAGTTCCGCGCGCGCCTGAACGCGGGGGCGACGCTCGACCAGTTGCTTCCGGAGGCGTTCGCCGCGGTCCGCGAGGCCGGGCGCCGCACCAAGGGCATGCGGCACTACGACGTGCAGGTCGTCGGCGGGGCCGTGCTGCACGGGTACCAGACCGGCCTCGGCAGCATCGCCGAGATGAAGACCGGCGAGGGCAAGACGCTCGTCGCGACGCTCGCCGCGTACCTGAACGCGCTCGACGGGCAGGGCGTCCACGTCGTCACCGTGAACGACTACCTGGCGCGCCGCGACTGCGAGTGGATGCTGCCGATCTACTACGCGCTGGGCACGACCGCGGCGTACATCCAGTCGGACATGGAGCCGGAGCGCCGCCGCCACGCCTACGAGTGCGACATCACCTACGGCACCGCCAGCGAGTTCGGGTTCGACTACCTGCGCGACAACATGAAGATGGCGCGCCACGACGACGAGAACTACAACCCGTGGTACCGGCAGGTGCAGCGCGCGCACCACTACGCCATCATCGACGAGGTGGACAACATCCTCATCGACGAGGCCCGCACGCCGCTCATCATCAGCGGGCCGGCGTTCTCCGACGCGAAGCGGTTCGCCGAGGCCGACAAGGTGGCCCGCGCGCTCACCGAACTGGAGCGCAAGGCGCGCAAGGAGCTCATCGCCGCGGGCACCCTGAAGGCGAGCGGCACCGAGGGCGACGGCCTCACCACCCTGGCGCCGCTCGACCCCACGAAGGTCGATCCCCAGAACCCGCCGCCGAAGGGGGTGTACTTCGAGATCAAGGAGAAGGAGCGCACCTGCCACCTCACGGACGCCGGGGTGCGCAAGGCGGAAGAGCTCGCCGGGGTCGAGAGCTTCTACACCGCCGGGAACATGGAGTGGCCGCACCTGATCGACAACGCGCTGAAGGCGCACCACCTGTACCAGCTGGACCGGCACTACATGATCGACCGCGACGCGCGGGAGAACAACGAGCTGTCCATCGTCATCATCGACGAGCACACCGGCCGCGCGATGTACGGGCGCCAGTGGTCCGACGGGCTGCACCAGGCGGTCGAGGCCAAGCACCCGAAGGAGGGGGTGCAGATCAAGCAGGAAACGCAGACGATGGCCACGGTCACGCTGCAGAACTTCTTCAAGCTGTACCAGAAGCTCGCCGGCATGACCGGCACCGCGAAGACCGAAGAGAACGAGTTCTGGAAGATCTACAAGCTCGACGTGGTCGCGATCCCGACCAACAAGCCGATGCTCCGCGTCGAGCACAAGGACCTCGTGTACCGCACCGAGAAGGAGAAGTGGGACGCGGTGGTGAAGGAGGTGGTGGAGATCGCCCGGTCCGGGCGCCCGGTGCTGATCGGCACCAAGGACGTGGACAAGAGCGAGAAGCTGTCGCAGATGCTCCGCCGCCAGGGCATCAAGCACGAGCTGCTGAACGCGAAGCCCGAGAACGTCGGCCGCGAGGCCGAGATCGTCGCGCAGGCGGGGCGCATCGGCGCCGTCACCATCTCCACGAACATGGCCGGGCGCGGCACCGACATCATCCTCGGCGGTAACGCCGAGACGCTCGCGTGGTCGCGCCTGAAGGCGCTCAAGGACCCGGACGGGCGCCCGCTGTACCCCACCCGGCTCGAAGTGCCCAACGACGTGTGGGCCGCCACCGTCAACGAGATCGAGGCCAGGGAGAAGATGAAGGAGGAGGGCCGCAAAGTTGCTGACATGGGCGGCCTCCACATCCTCGGCACCGAGCGGCACGACTCGCGGCGCATCGACAACCAGCTCCGCGGCCGCGCCGGGCGCCAGGGCGACCCCGGGTCCAGCCGGTTCTACCTGTCGCTGCAGGACGAACTGATGCGCCTGTTCGCGGGCGAGTGGGTCGGCAACGTGCTCACGCGCCTCGGGATGCAGGAGGGCGAGGCCATCGAGTCGGGGATGGTCAGCCGCCGCATCGAGAAGGCGCAGAAGAAGGTCGAGGAGTACCACTTCGACCAGCGCAAGAACCTGCTCGAGTACGACGAGGTGATGGACCTCCAGCGCAAGCGGGTGTACGGCGCGCGCCAGGAGATTCTGGACGGCAAGAACCCGCGCGCGATGGTCCTGGAGATGATCCAGAAGCAGATCGCCGACGCCAACGCGCGGTTCCTGGCGGACGACTACGGGGCGGCCAGCTTCGCCGAGTTCGCCAGCAACCGCCTGGGCATGGAGTTCGAGGCGAGCGACTTCCGCACCGCGTCGTACGAGGACGCGTCGCGCCAGGCGCTGGACCAGGCCATCTCGAACGTGCCCACGTTCGTGCAGGAGCGGCTGGAAGAGAACCTGAACCCCGACGAGGACGAGAAGGACTGGAAGTGGTCGGAACTCACCCGCGCGGTCAACGCCAAATATGACCTCAAGCTGACCGAAAAAGACGCGCGCAAGATCGGGCCGGACAAGCTCGCGGAAGCGCTGGTGGCGAAGGCCGAGGCGGCGGTGAAGGCCGTGAACCTGTCCGAGGGCGAGCGGTTCCTGTCCCGCACCTACGGCGCCGAGGCGATGGCCGAGTGGTGCCGGCAGAAGTTCGGCGTGAAGGTCACCGGCGAGGAGGTCACCGCCCGCAGCGGCGCCGACCTCACCGAGCACCTGTACCAGAAGGTGAGGGCCGCGTACCGGCAGAAGGACGTGGAGTTCCCGGTGCGGGTGGCGATGCAGAACTTCATGGCCGACAAGCCGCAGGCCGGGCACCAGCGGTACGACCGCGACGGCCTCGCGCAGTGGGCCACCCGGCGCCTCGGCACCGTCCTCGCGCAGCGCAAGCGCGGCCCCGACGCGCTGGCCGACCCCGCCGGGTTCTTCGCCGCCGCCGACGCGGCGCTGGTCGAGGAGGGCTGGACCGACGAGTTCCTGCGCACCGAGCCCCGGTCGAAGCTCCGCGAGAAGCTCATGGCCATCGCGCCGAGCGCGGTGCCGACCTTCGATGTCGACGAGATCGACAAGCAGATCGAATCGACGTTCAGCGGCGCGCGGGCGGCCGAGGCGGACGACGCGAAGGAACTCACCGAGTGGGCGCAGCGCGAGTTGGGCCTCACGCTCGACCCCGCGAAGATCGTCGGCAAGACCGCCGAGGAGGCCCGGCACGGCGTCCTGAACGCCTACGACGAGAAGTACCGGCCCGAGATGCACTCCGTCGAGCGCTCGCTCGTGCTGGAGCAGATCGACAGCGCGTGGAAGTCGCACCTGCTGGTGATGGACAGCCTGCGCAGCGGCGTGGGCCTCCGCGGGTACGCACAGGAGGACCCGAAAATCGTGTACAAGCGGGAGGGGATGCAGGAGTTCGAGGTGATGTGGTCGGGCATCCGCGACCGCACGACCGAAGCCGTGTTCCGCATGGAGGAGATGGGCGACGAGGAGGCCCAGGCCGCGCTGTGGGCCGGCGCCCGGGCGACGCACGCGGCCGCCATCTCCGCCACTCAGGCGCGCCAGGCGCAGGCGGACGCGGCGCAGCAGCAGACGAACGGCGGCGGCGGGGGGAAGAAGGCCGAGCCGATCCGCAACGAGGGGAAGAAGGTGGGCCGCAACGACCCGTGCCCGTGCGGCAGCGGCAAGAAGTACAAGAACTGCCACATGAAGATGGAGGCCGGGAAGAAGTAAGCTCCGAAAGCGGGTGCGCGTGGACTGGTGAGCGGCGCCCCAGGCGCGCGTGCGCTCGAAGGGTGACCCGGAGCGTGCGCGCCGCGCGCTCCCGTGCGGACGGCACTGGCCCCGGTACGAGTTCGCGTGCGCTGTCGAAGCTCCGCCGCAGGCGGCGTTTCGGCCGTTGACCTTTGTGGGAACGGACTCCCAATGCTCCTCGACCTCTTTTACCTCTTCGCGCTCATCCTGGCGGCGCCGTGGCTGGTGTGGCGCGCGGCCGCCACCGGGCGCTACCGCCGCGGGCTGGGCGCGAAGTTGTTCGGCCGCGTGC
>JBJSXS010000450.1:0-4229 GCA_046086545.1 Gemmata sp. | reverse complement strand
CGCGTGGGCGCGAACACCGCGCTGCGGGCGCCGACCACGACCTGGACATGCCCGGTGGCGACCCGGCGCCAGTACCCGCCGCGCTCCGCGTCGGTCAGGTGGCTGTGCAGCACCGCGAGGTTCCCGCACCGCCCCTTGAACCGCGCGATCGTCTGCGGCGTGAGCGAGATCTCCGGCACCAGAACGATGGCCTACTTGCCCTGCCGCACGACCTCTTCGATCGCGCGGAGGTACACCTCGGTCTTGCCGCTGCCGGTGACGCCGTGCAGCAGGAACGGGTGGTAGCCGCCGGCGGTGACCGCGTTCCGGATCGGCTCCCAGACGCGAAGCTGGTCCGGGTTGAGCGCGATCTCCTTGAGCGCCGCGGGCGGCAGCTCCTCCTCGGTCTCGTGGCCGGGCGCCGCGGCCTCGGTTTCGACGCGCTCGCTGAACTTGCGCACCAGCCCCTTCTTGACGAGGCCCGCGACGACGCCCGGCGTGCACCTCGCGAGCCGCGCGAGCTGCACCACCTCGAGGGGCCGGTTCTCGGTCTTCAGCCTCTCCAGCGCGGCCTTCTGCTGGGGCGACACCGTCGGCAGCGGGTTCGGCAGCTCGGCCCGCGCGACCGGCTCCACGAACGACGCGACGCGCGTGCCCGCGTTGTCGCGCGCCCCCGCGGGGACGACCGCGTGCAGCACCTGCCCCCACCCGCAGAGGTAGTAGTCCGCCATCCACCGCGTGAGCTTCATCAGGTGGTCGTCGACGATGGCGTCGTCATCGAGGACCCGCGTGACGGGTTTGATCTCGTAGCCGGACGCGGGCGCGGCGGCGGTGACGCGCACGCAGAACCCGGCGGTGCCCTTGCCGCCCTTGCCGAACGGCACCTCCACGCGCCGCCCCGGCCCGATCCGGCTCGCCAGATCGACGGGCACGGCGTAGGTGTACGCGTGGTCGAGCGGGCGGTCGAACACGACGTCCGCGAACAGGCCCGACCCGGGCCGCGCCTGCAGCACCGCGGCCCGGGCCTTGTCGCGCTCGTCTCCGTGGTCGAACAGCGTGTCGGGGGCCGTCATGGCCGTGCGCTCCGCGGTTCCGGGCGTGGGGTGTTCATGCGTGCAGTTTACCAGCGCGCGGCGCCCCCGCAAGGACGGTTGCCCGTCCGCTAATATCGGCCCGGTCGGTGAAGGGGGGTTAGTCGGATCGGGCGGAAGGCGCGGCGCGCGAACGGCGGCCGCTCGTGCCGCTCCGGAAAAGCAGACGGGCGGTCACCGCGGGCGCTCCGCGGTGACCGCCCGTCGGTTCTCGGCGTTCGGGTCACTTCAGCTTGGTGGCCGACTCGCCGGAGATCGGGCCGGACATCTTGATGTCCACCTTGATGTCGTCCATCTTCTGCGTGCCCTCCAGCTTGATCTTCCCCTCGAACTTCTCCTTCACGTTCACGCCGGTCTTGAGCGACTTGTGGGTGGTCACCTTCAGTTCCATCTCCACGTCCACGGTCGGCTCGCCGTCGTCCTTCATCTTCGCGGTGATCTTGCCCGCCGACTCGACCACGGCGCACTTCTCGCCGTCCACGTCCTCGATCTTTACGAACTTCTGGTCGAGCTTCCCCTTCACATCGGAGAACGAGTTGCCGAGCAGTTTGGTGAGGGCCGCCGCGTCCACCTTCCAGGTGTGCCCGACCTTGACCTTGTCCTTGGGGTACAGGTCGTCGTCGTTCTCGATCCCGTTGCGGCTGTCCAGTTCCTTCTTCTGCTTCTCGGTCGGCTTGCTGTCCACCAGCGAGTGCTTCCACTTGGCGCCGTCGCGCTCGCTGATGACGGTCTCCTTCTCCAGCGCGGTGGGCTCGGTGTGGTTCATCTCCTGGCCGCCGAAGTTGGCGGTTACGTCGGCGCGCTCCTTGATGATCTTGGTCTGGCACTTGGTGACGTTGCGGCCGTCCACCGCGAGCACCTTGGCCTCCTCCTCGCTGGTGACGAGCAGGTTGATCTTCAGGTTCACGGTCTGCCCGGCCACCTTCATGGTGGTGTCGGCGTCCTTGATCTTGAGCGTCCCCTTGCCGACGAACACCTGCCCCTTCTGCGGGGCCGGGCCGCGCAGGTCGTAGGTATCGTCGTCGGCCGCGCGGCCGAGGGTGAACCCGGTGAGCAGCACGGCGGCCGCCACGGTCACCCATTTGATCTTGAGCATCTTGGTCTCCGAGATGTGAGGCGTCGCCCACTATCATCCGTGTTCGCCGGCCGAAGGGCAACATTTCCGCGCAGAAACCGGCTCAGAAGTCCCCGACCCTCGGGAACGCCAGCACGACGGCATCCACGAACTCCAAGTGGGAGCGGGAGTAGTACTGGGCGGTGGTCCACCTGTTCGGGATGGTGGGCAGTGCATCCACCCACTCCCTGATCCGCTCGCACGCGCCGTCTGCGGGGAGCAGCGCCGCGGCCCGCGCGAAGCCGAAGGCGAACGTCAGGTCGGCGTACGCGCGTGTCGTGTCGAGGCTGGTATTTGTTGTCAGGTCGCGCGCGAGCCAGTTGTGAACGGCCGGGCGCAGCTGGCGAAAGACTTCGACCAGCGGGTCGGTTTCGGGCGTGCTGCTCATGGGCGACTCACGGGAAGAAGGGACGCCGGTATTATACCGCGGCTACGCGGCAATGCGCCCGACCGGGGCCGGGCCGCGGTCAAGGTTGCGCTTCTCGCGCACCGCGTAGGGCCGCTTGCCCTGGCTCTCATAGTAAACGCGGGTCAGCACCTCGCCCATCAAGCCGAGCGAGAAGAACTGCACGCCGATCAGCCCGGCGACCGCGCCGAGGAGGAACAGCGGGTTCGCGGTCATCCCGGGTCCGGTGGTGTACTTCATCACGGCGCTGGTCGCGACGCTCGCAAGCCCCGCGAACATGCACAGCAGCCCCATCCCGCCGAACAGGTGCATCGGGCGCGTCTGGAAGCTGCCCTGGAACTTCACCGTCATCAGGTCGAGCATCACGCGCACGGTGCGCGTGATGTTGTACTTCGACTTGCCGGCCGTTCGCGGGTGGTGCCGCACGGGGAGCTGCGTGACGCGCGCGCCCTGCTGCATGATGAGCGCGGTGATGAACCGGTGCATCTCGCCGTACAGCACCAGCCCCTCGAACACCTCCCGGCGCACCGCGCGCAGGGTGCAGCCGAAGTCCTTGAACGGCACGCCCAGCACCTTGCGAATGAGCCAGTTGGCGGCGAGGCTCGGCACCTTCCGCAGCAACAGCTTGTCCTGGCGCTTGAGCCGCTGGCCGAGCACGGCGTCGTAGCCCTCGTTGAGCTTCGCGAGCATCAGCGGGATGTCGGCCGGGTCGTTCTGGAGGTCGCCGTCCATCGTGACGATCACGTCGCCGGCGGCGGCATCGAGGCCCGCTTGGGTGGCGGCGCTCTGCCCGAAGTTGCGGCGCAGGCGCACGACTTTCACGCGCGCGTCTTCCTGGGCGATGCGCTCCAGCTCGGCGAACGTGCCGTCGGTGCTGCCGTCGTCCACGAACACCAGCTCCCAGGGGCCGCACCGCGAGCCGTCGAGCGCGTCGCGCACCCGGGCGAACATCGGGCGCGCGTTCTCCAACTCGTCCTTCACCGGCACGACAACAGACAGGAGCGGCATGGGATGTCTCTTGTAAGACGGGGGTCCGCCTGTCGCCTGTGGGACACGCGGGCGCCCGCGCTACGAAACGGTTACGTGGGCCATCAGCGGTTCGGACCCGTACTGCACGAAGTCGGTGTCGAGCAGCTCGATCGGTTCGCCGGCGGTCAGGTCGGCGTGCAGGGTGTAGGTTCCGGCCGGCTGCGGCGGGAGGCCGCACGCGAGGTCGATGTGCTCGCCCGGGCGCACCGTGCGCGCCAGGTGCCCGGCGTGACTCCTGTACCGGGGCGCCCCGGCCATGTCGGTGAACGTGTACCGCAGGCTCACCGCGCCGCGGGTGCCCGGGTGAAACTCCCACGGCTCGACGGACGTGTTCGCCGCGCGCACCGTGACCCGGAACCCGCGGCCGACGCCGAACGCGGTCGAGCCGAGAACCGAAAGCTCCGCGCGGTGCCGGCCGGGGCAGTAGTCGGTCGCGACCCACCGCCGGAACCGGTCCGGCGCGTGCGCCTCGCCCCGCGCCGCGAGCCACGCCTCGTAGTAGTCGAAGAACGTGTCCAGCACGGCGGTGCGGCCCACCCCGGCGTGCCCGTACCGGGGCCACAACTGGCGCCGCGCGTGCGGCAGGTCGGCATCGGTCTGGAGCAGCACG
>JBJSXS010000449.1:0-4431 GCA_046086545.1 Gemmata sp. | reverse complement strand
CCGTGGGCCGGTTCAAGGCGAACGCGTTCGGCCTGTACGACATGCACGGCAACGTGTGGGAGTGGTGCGAGGACTGGTACGAGCCCAATAGCTACCCCAAGGAGAAGCAGGTCGATCCGACCGGGCCGGCGACGGGCAAAGCCAAGGTGCAGCGCGGCGGGGGCTGGTCGAGCGACGCGAAGCGCCTGCGGTCCGCGGCGCGCGTCGGCCGCGACCCGTCCGCCTATCGCGGGTGCTACCTCGGCTTCCGGGTCGCCCTCGAACAGCAGAGTGGAACCCAGAGCAAGGTGGTCGAAGACCCCAAGAAGCCGCCCGCGGGGCTGCGGGTGATGTTCGACGGCAACAGCTGGTTCAACTTCGTGCCGGGCGGCGTTGCCGAGCAGGTCAAGGCCGCCGGCATCGACGGGCACAAGGAAGTCAAGGCTGCGAAACCGAACGACTTCAGCGCCATCGAGGCCGGTGAGGTCGATATCTATGCACATGGCGTTCATTGGTGGATGGAAACGCCGTGGTCGCACGGAGTCACTGCGGAGAAGATCGTCGCGATGGGGCTGAAGGCCAACCCGAACTTCCGGGCGTACTACCACGCCGCCTGGCTGGTTGGCGATGGTCGAGCCAAGGACATCAAGACCACGGCCGACTACGCCGACTCCAAACTCGCGGATGTCCAGGTGGCACTCGACAAGACCCGCAAGCAGGTCGAGGCCACCGTGGACAAGCTGAACGAGAAACTCGGAAAGCGGGCGGTGTTCCTGGTGCCGGTCGGCGACGCCACGCTGAAGCTCCGGGAGATGATCCTGGCGGGCAAGTACCCCGGCGTGAAGAAGCAGTCGGAGCTGTGGACCGACGCGATGCCGCACGCCGGGCCGCACGTCATGGCCCTGAGCGGCTACTGCCACTTCGCCGCCATCTACCGCACCTCGCCCGTCGGCTTGACGATTTCGCGGTTCAAGGAGTTGACTGACGAGCAGCACGCGATCCTCCAGAAGCTCGCGTGGGAGACGGTGTCGAAGTATCCGTATGCCGGCATTTCGGCGGCCCAAGATCCGAAATCGGAGCCTGCCAAGAAGCTCCCGGCTGGGCTCCGCGTCGCGGGGGCGGGCAACAGTTGGTATTCGGAGGGCTCCGAGCCCCTGTGCAAGGCGGCTGGCATCGTCGGGCACAGGAAAATCACCGGCATCAACGGGAACCGCATCGAGGACCTGAAGCCGCTGCTCGAAAAGGGCGAGATCGACGCGTTCGTGTACGGGCGGACCGACGTCGGCGTGGAACCGAAACTCTTGTCGGCCCTCCTGGAACTCGGCCCCAAGCACAACCCCGACTTTCGCGGTGTTTACGTTCAGATGCCGTGGCTGGTGCACGACGGACGACAGGGCGTCAAGTCGGCGGAGGAGTACGAGAACACGGACCTGGCGGAACTGCAGGCGAAGCTGGAGAAGTCCCGCAAGCAACAGGAGGCCTGGGCCGACAAGGTCAACGCCAAGGCCGGCAAGCGCGTCGTCTTCCTCGTGCCGCTGGGCGACGGGATGCTGGAGGTGCGGAAGCTGATCACGGCCGGGAAGTTCCCGGGCGTGACGAAGCAGTCCGACGGCAATTCGGTGCTGCGGGGCGACATCATGCCGCACCAGGGACTGCTGGGTCAGCGCCTGGGAACGTACATGCACTTCGCCGCCCTCTACCAGATGTCGCCGGAAGGGCTCAAATTCCCGGGCAAGGAAGGTGACGGTTTGACCGACGCGCAGCGGGTGGTTCTCCAGAAGCTCGCGTGGGACATGGTCTCGAAATATCCGCACGCCGGCATCGCGAAGTACGACGCACCCAAGCCTCCCAAGGAGGGCGAGAAGCCGGTCCCGAAATCGGGCGACGGCCCGGCCGCCGTGCCCGACGCGTTGAAGGGGTGGAAGGCGACCACGGACCTGCCCGCGTCGGCTGTGGTCACCGATTACAACGCCTACATCGAGAAGCTGCCGAAGGGCGAACAACCCGGCGTCGCGGACGTGAAGTACTACGCCGACGACGCGGGCCGAATCGCGGTCGCCGTCATCGTCGTGGTGGACGGCACCCGGTGGACCCACCTCCTCGTCTACGACAAGCAGCACAAGCGAACCGGCGTAACGAAGTACGCCGCCGGTAAATGAACCCGAACCGCAACAGGTAAACGAGGCGGTTGACATGTCACGCTTCCTCGCGGCGCTCGCGCTCGTCGCCGTACTTGGTGGAACCCTAGACCGGGTCAACGCCCAGAACGTCGATCCGGCGCGAGCCAAGGTGCTGAGTGTCGAACAGGCGACCGCGTTGCTCAAGAAGCCCAACTCATTGCGCGTCGATGTCGTCGACCTGTCGCCCGAAGCGGCGGCGGTCCTGGCAACGTACAAGGGCGAGTTGCGGTTCGAGGCGCTCACAACGCTCTCGGCGGAAACGGCGGCCGCGCTGGCGACTCGCTCCAGTCAGATTGATCTCCCCAAAGTCACGGCCCTGACGCCGGCTGTCGCCAAAGCACTGGCGACGACGAAAGGGCAACTGCATCTTTCGGGCGTCAAGGAACTACCCACGGATGTCGCCAAGGAACTTGCGGCTCACACGGGCCGGCTTGCCCTGGGCGTGACGGAACTCTCGGACGAAGCCGCTGCGGCTCTGGCGAAGCACGGGGGCGACCTTCGGCTGTCCGGCCTGAAGGGCCTGACCTCTCTGGTACTCGCGGAGAGGCTCGGCCAACAGGAATGGCTCTTCCTCGACAGCGTCACCAAGGTCACGCCGGAGATTGCCCGGGCGATCTGTCCGCCCGAGAACCGCAAGAAGTTCAACAATCACGTCCAACTCTACATCGGGCTGACGGAACTGCCCGCCGACGTGGCCGCGGCGATCATGGCGGGGCGCGGTCACGTCTCCATGGGTTCGCTCGAAACGATCTCCGACGAGGCGGCAGCGGCCTGGTCGGGACCGTTCGCCAACATTCGCCTGTTCGGTCTCAAGAAACTCTCTCCCGCCGCAGGCGCGTCGTTGGCGAAGGGGAGTGGCATCTTCGACATCCGCGGGTTCGGCCCCGAGCTTTCCGACGAGACCGCCGAAGCCGTCGCGAAGCAGATGGCCGCAGGGCCGCATCGGATGATCGATTTCAACGGCCTGAAGAAGCTGAGTTCGCCGCCGTTTGCGGTCGCGGTACTGCGGAGGTATCAGCAGGGACCGCACAGCACGCTCAACGGCGTCGCCGAGATCACCGACGACGTGGCCAGGGCGCTTGCCGAGTATCGGGGCAACCTGAGCGGCCTTCCCGGACTGACGGCGCTGAAATCCGCCCCGCTCGCTGCCAAATACGCCGCCCAACCGGGCGACCTGAAGTTTCCGAAGCTGACCGCGATTTCCGATGACGTTGCCAGGGCGCTCGCGACTCACAAGGGCAAACTCGACCTTTCCGGGTTGGAAGCGCTCTCGGAGGATGCCTCCAAGGCACTTGCCAAGCACGATGGCGAGGTCGTTCTCTCCGGTCTGACGACGCTGTCCGAGTCCGGTGCGGCCGCTTTGCAGTCCAACGAGAAGATCAAACTGCCCGCAAAGTTTCAGAAACCGGCCAAGTGAGGGATTGTCCATGAATAACCGGCTCCTGCAGTCCCTGGCTCTTGCTCTGCTGCTTCCTGCTGGGGCCTCGTCCTTTGACGACAAGGGCGCCGATGCGAACGCACTGCCGAAGGTGCCGGCGGGCTTCGAGGTGAAAGTGTTCGCCAGGGAGCCGCTCGTCCGGCAACCGTGCTCCATGGCCTTCGACGCCAAGGGGCGGCTCTTCGTCGGCATGGGGCCGCAGTACCGCGACCCCAAGCCGGGCACGCCCGGCGATTCGGTCGTGAGCGTCGAAGACACCGGCGTGCTGATCGAGGAAAGTGGCCTGAGCGTGACCTTGGGGCTGTCCACGGCGCAACGCCTCGTCATTCCGAAGGAGAACATCGATTCGCGCAGGACGACGAAGAAGTCCGCGACGCTGTCGTTCGACCGGCAGCTCACGCCATCGCAGGTGGCTGACGTCACCGCGTCTCTCGTGAGCCAGAAAGCGAAACCGGCGGGGGTGCAGAAGCCGGAGGCGAATAGACCGGAAGAAAAGAAGGCTGAGCCGGAAGTGATCAAGCCTGTAGTGGACGTGAAATCGAAGTTCGGCCTCGATCTCAAGAAGGATCGGCTGATCGTGACCCACGCCGAGAAACCATTGGGCGAGTACGTCTGGGGCGATCCGAAGGTTCTTCGGCCCTACTTCGCAAACCTTCACGGACCGGGCGGCACGAAGATCACCCGCAACCACCCGCCGGTTGCCGGCGCGGACGCGGCCGATCACGACACGATGCACCCCGGGCTCTGGCTCGGGTTCGGCGATATCAGCGGCGTGGACTTTTGGCGGAATCGCGGCCGAATCGAGCACGTCAAGTTCCTCGCGCCGCCCACGGC
>JBJSXS010000448.1:0-6711 GCA_046086545.1 Gemmata sp. | reverse complement strand
CCCCGGCACCGGCATCGCCCTCACCACCGACATGAGCGACGAGCAGCAGCACCGGGTCGCCGCGGCCGGCATCGCGAACCTGCTGATCCCGGACATCCTCCGCAAGCTGAACGTCCCCCTCGGGTCCGAGAGCAAACAGTTCCTCACCCAGGTGCGCGGTCTGGTGGTGCCGCGCGTGTTGGTCCCCGGGCGCCTGCTCCGCACAGCGCTGCGGGACTGCAAGTACGACGTACCCGCCCTAAAAAGGGTGTTCACGACCGCGAGCATGGAGATGATCGCGCAGCGGTTCCTGGACCTGGACGGCCCGTGCGTCGTCGCCGTGGTCGATGACGGGACTGTGGCGAGCCGGCGGTCGAACCGGTTCCCGGCCACCCGCAAGCTCGAATCGGCCGAGGAGGAGTGCGTCGAGCGCGTCACGGAACTGGACCTACCGCACCGCGCGCGCGTCAACGGGTGGACCGCCTGGGGGTGGCCGGTACCGGACCGCCCTTTTCGTCGGATTCTGCTTCGCGCCGTACCGGATGACGTATAATAGTGGGCGTTACGTTCATGCGGCGGTCGCCTCAAGCATCAGCGCGGGCGACCGCCGGGGCGTTTCTGTTTCCCGCCGGCGCGGCGGCGTATGACGTAAGGGCAGCCCGCACGCCGGACTCCCGGCCGCCCCTCGCCGCGAGCGCGATTTTCAGCCGCGACCGGGGCGAGATGATTTTTTGACCGTCCGCACCGCTCACCGCGACGGACCGACTGACAGGAGCGCTGGGCCATGACCGACGACCGCATCCCGATGACCCGGGAAGGCTACGACAAGCTCAAGGTCGAACTGGACCGGCTCCGCGGCACCGAGATGATCGAGATCACCAAGCGCGTCGCCACCGCCCGCGAAATGGGGGACCTGAGCGAGAACGCCGAGTACCATGCGGCCCGCGAGGACCAGGGCATCCTCCAAGCACGCATCAACGACCTGTCAGACCGCCTCTCTCGCGCGGTGATTGTTGACACCAGTTCACTGCCGAAAGACACCGTCGCCTTCGGCAGCAAGGTCAAGGTCATGGACCTCGACATGGACGAAGAGGAGACGTTCGAACTCGTCGGACCGGGCCAGGAAAATCCTGATAAGGGTCGGATCCTGACGAGCAGCCCCATTGGGCAGGGGCTCATCGGCCGGAAGAAAGGCGATACCGTGGAGATACAAGTGCCTCGCGGCACGATCAAGTTTAAGATCCTCGACATTTCGGCCGCCACTTTATGACTCGAGCGTGCGCGTTTGTTGCGCGTCGAGGCATGTGGTTTGCATTGATTCTTTCGATATTGTTGGGTATACGACCCGGTACGAACGGCCCCAAATCTAACAAAGTCTGCTCAAATTATTGTCGATTCATGTTGACTGGTTCCGTTCGTTGACGAATGTTGTTGGTAGGTATTACACTTAGGTCGTGCCGTTCCTGATAGGAATGCCCCACCTGAGGAGACCGAATGTCGGACCCTCGGCTCCAGAGCATTCACCTGGCGGGCCAGCCCAGACGGGACACGTTCCGTGCTGCGCGCGACAGGCTCGAAGCTGCCTGCGGGAGCCAGACGCTCGCCGGGTTCGCCCAGCTTCTCGATGACAGCGACCCCAATGGGCCCACCCTCGTGACCCCGGAGGGGGCGCGGCCCAGCACGCTCGCGGCCCGGTTTACCTTTTTCCTCAAAGATGGCGTGAATGTTTATCCGCTCCATGTCGGGATGAACAGCGTCGGGCGGTTGCCCGATAACGACGTTGTCGTCCGCGACGAGTGCGTTTCACGTCGCCATTGCGCGGTGCTGATTCACTCCGATCTGCGGTGCGAACTGCACGACGTTGCCTCGAAAAACGGCACCCTTCTCAACGGCAAGAAGATCCCACGGCCGACCAAAATTCAGTCCGGCGATCAGATCACGCTCAGTGACCGCCGCCTGACGTTTTACATGGTCGAAACGGTGAGCGACCCGGTGGCGGTCTGACGCGCCTTGCCCGCCGACCGCTGGCTGCCGGTCTCGGCCCCAAGCCAACGTGTTTCCGGCGACTTCCAACGTGCCTGATTCGGTGCCCCCAGCCCTCACTTCGTACAACAGCTTGCGACTCACTTTCCGCAAGCGAGAGGCTTTCGACGATGGCAGACATTCGGGCGTTTCGCGGGTTCCGGTACGACCTCGGGCGCGTCGGCGCGCTGTCCGACGTGGTGGCGCCGCCCTACGACGTGATCGATAAAGCGCTGCAGCAACAGCTCTACGACGCCAGCCCGTACAACGCGATCCGCCTGGAACTGACGCGGGACGAGCCGGGCGACGACGAGAACACGAACAGGTACACCCGGGCCGGGGGCACGCTCCGCGAGTGGCTGGCGGCCAACGTGCTGCGCCAGGACACGGCCCGCGCGCTTTACGTGTACGAGCAGGAGTACACCGTCGAGAGCCAGACGTTCACCCGCCGGGGGTTCTTCGCGCGCGTCCGGCTGGAGCCGTTCGGTAGCGGTCGGATTTACCCGCACGAGCAAACGCTCTCGGGGCCGAAGGAGGACCGGCTCAGGCTGTACCGCGCGACCGGGTTCAACCTGTCGCCGATCTTCGGGCTGTACCCGGACAGCGCGGGCGAAGTGTTCGCGCCGCTGGAGGCACTCACCCGCACGTCGCCGCCCGTCGTCGCGCGGGATCACCTGGGGGTGACGAACCGCCTGTGGGTGGTCACCGACTCCGCCGCGATCAGCCGGGTGATCGGCGGGATGGGGCCGAAGCCAGTGTACATCGCCGACGGGCACCACCGCTACGAGACCGGGCTAAAGTATCTCGACGAGCGCAAGGCGGCGAACGAGGTGCCCGACGACGAAGCCGCGCCGAACTTCTGCCTGATGCAGCTGGTCGGCATGAGCGACCCGGGGCTGCTCATCCTGCCCACGCACCGGCTGGTCAGCGGGCTCGCGCAGAACGTGACCGCGGCGCAACTAGAAGCGGCGCTCGCGGGTCACTTCGACATCCTCGAGCGCACCGGGACCAACGCTCAGGCGGCGTGGGAGCACGTGCAGATGGACGGGTCACAATCGGCGTTCGCCTTCGGAACGGTGGCCGACGGGACGTGGACCGTGGCAAAACTGCGCGACACCGAGGTGATGAAGGCGCTCGCCCCGAGCCAGAGCGACGAGTGGCGGGGGCTGGGGGTGAGCATCCTGCACAAGCTGGTGCTGGAGCGGGTGGTGCCGGACAGGATCGGCGGCACCCCCGCCTGCCGGTACGTTCACCTGCTCAGCGAGGTCACCGACGCGACCGCGAAGCGGGAGTGTCAGCGCGCGTGCCTGGTGCCGCCCGCGACGATGGGCCACGTCGAGCGCATCGCCGGGCACGGCGAGAAGATGCCGCCCAAGTCCACGTACTTTTACCCCAAGTTACTCACCGGGATGGTGTTCAACTCGCTCAAGAAGGACTGAGGGTGGCACGCACACGCGCGGGCGAACCGGATGACGAGGGCGAGGGGTACGACGAGTACGACGCCGAGTTCGACTACGACCCGGACGACCCGGAAACGTATCCGGCCGGGCTGTACGCCGACAACGAGCGGGCCGTCGCGCCGTGCCCGCACTGCCGGGCGGAGATCGACGAGGAGTCCGAGCAGTGCCCGAAGTGCGGGACGTTCCTTTCGGCCGAGGACGCGCCGCGCGGCGGAAAATCGCTCGTGTGGCTGGTGCTGCTGGCGCTCGCGCTGCTGGCCGTGCTGATGTCCCTGTAGGGCGGGCCTCGACCCGCCCTACGCGGCGGGCAGGTACCCGTGCCTGGTGAGCGCCCCGGTGAGCTTGTTGATGGCTTCGGCCCAACTGAACGCCGGGGCGCGCTTCGCGGCGGCGGCGCCGAACCGGTCGGCGGCGTCGCGGTCGGCGCACACCTCGCGCATCCGCGCGATCAGGTGGTCGTCGTCGGGGTCGGCCCACAGCCCGCTGTAAATCCGGTTCTTCGCCTCGATCAGCTTGTAGCTCACCTCGTAGCCGACGCCCGCGTCGAACACCTCGCCCACCGCGCTGAACGTGGTGCTGATGAGCGGCACCCCGCACCCCATCGCTTCGAGCAGGTGCAACCCGAACCCCTCGCCGTAGGAGGCGTTCACGTAGCACGTCAGCGAGCGGTACCAGTCGGGCAGCGCCGCGGGCGCCATGCTGGTGTGAACCACCTCGACGCGCGGGTCGCCGTGCGTCCTGACCATGGGCGACCGCGGGGTGATCTTCACCTTGAGGCGCACGCCGGGGTTGTTCGGAAACGCTCTCACGAACAGGTCGATGACCCGCTGCACGTTTTTGCGCAGGCCGCCCTCGTCCAGCGCGCCGGCGGTGCCGAAGGTGCAGAGGTCGGGGCCGCCGCCGGCGGGCCGCGGGCAGAACACCTCCGGGTCGTACCCGAGCGGCACCACTTCCGAGGGCACCGTCACGCCGTTGGCGCGGAAGCAGTCGCAGCCCCACTTGCTGGGGACCAGCAGCAGGCCACACTTGTTCAGGTGCTTCGCGCTGCCGCGCGGGAGCGTGTCCGTTTCCCACATGGTCCAGGCGGCGGTGCGGGCGCCCGGGCGGAACCGGTACAGGAGGTGCGGCGGGATGATCGCGAGGCGGGCCACGTCCCAGGTGTACATGCGCTCCGCCGGCACCGCGTCAGCCGGGACCACCTTCGGGTCCATGAACGCGCGCGGGTCCCGGAACACGTTGACACCGGCCCTGGTCAGCCCGAGCAGCGCCTTGACCACCACGTGGTCGTACCCGCCGTACCCGTGGATGTGACCCGCGAGGTACAGCGGCGGCCCGGTCCGGGCGGCGGCCGCGACCCCTGGCCGCGACACGTGACGCTCGCTGAACAGCTTGGCAAAGAGGGTGCGGAACCGCCCGGTCAGGAGCATGCGGGCGCCGCGGCCCGCGACCCCGATGTAATCGCGAGAGTACGCGAGTCGGTTCAGCTTCAGGCGCAGTTGCGCCAGCGGCCCGCGCTGCGAGGGGTCCACCATCTCGGCACTCCTTTACCGTTGGATGGAGGATAGTAAAGATGCCGACGAAAAATGCAAGCCGACTCGCGCGGCCGCCGGCGGGTGCGGGTTTAGCCCCGCGCCGGCGGGGCGAACGCGGCACGGTGCGGGACCGAAAAGGGCGTGGGGGGCCGTCGCGGCACGGCTCACTCGGGCGAGCGGCCCATCAGGTACGCGCGGAGCTCGATGAACACCTGCGTGCAGCGCTGGCGCCAGTTCCGGTCGGTCAGCAGCGCCGGGTGCGACGGGCGGAACAGGACGTGAACCGTGAGCTGGTTGTCTTTCGCCGGGTTCAGGTGGTGCAGGTGCAGTTCCACGTCGATCGGGTTGGACGAGCGGCGCAGCCCGAGCCAGGACAGCGGGCCGCCGGCGCCCGACCCCTTCCGCCCGCCGAGCCGCACCTTGATCAGGCCCGGGACGCTCTCTACCACCTCGCCGCCGGCGTCGTGGACGAACCCGCGCAGCTTCATGATGGCGAGGCGCTCCGGCATCCAAGCCTCCATGTGAAACGGCAGTGCCGCCGTCGCGCGGGCCAGTGTACCCGCGGCCGCCGGCGGTGGCGTCGCGACCGCGGCCCCGGGCGCCCCGGCTTGAGAGCGCGGCGCGGCGGCCCCTGCGAACGGCGCCTCGGCATTCATCTGTGCCCGGTTGAGCGCGGTGTCGAACCGCTCGGCCAGTTCCCGAGCCGTCTGCGGCCGGTCGTCCGGGTACTTCGCCAGCACACCGAACACCAACTCTTCGACCTCGTCCGGCACCCACCCGCTTAGCCCCAGGTCGGCGAACGAGGGCGGCGTATCGGTCGCGTGCGCCAGCAGGATGTCCATACTGGTCGGGCCGCTGAACGGGAGCCGCCCGGTGAGCAGTTCGTACATGATCACGCCGACGCCGTACAGGTCGCCCCGGTGGTCCATCTCCTCGCCCCGCACCTGCTCGGGGCAGATGTACCCGGGCGTACCCACCGCGAAGTCCACGTTCGTGTCGGTCACCTTGCGGGTGTTCGGCTCCCCCTCGATCAGCTTCGCCAGCCCGAAATCCATCACCTTGATGCGCTCGCGCGGGGTGTCCGCGTCCATCACCATCAGGTTCGCCGGCTTCAGGTCGCGGTGGATGATGCCCTCGTCGTGCGCCGCCTGTAGCACCTCGCACAGTTCGCCGATGATCCGGCCCACCCGCGGCGCACTCATGCGCTTGTTCTTGGCCAGCAGCGATTCGAGGTTGACCCCGCGGACGTACTCCATGACGATGCACGGGCCGAGCGGGTCCTCGAGCGTGGCGTCGTAAAGGGTAACGGCCCCAGGGTGCTGGAACCGCGCCATCAGCATCGTCTCGCGCTGGAACCGGTCCCGGAACTTCGGGTCCGCCGCGATTTGCTCGTGCATCACCTTGACGACCACGTCGCGCCCGAGGTCCATCTGGCGGGCCAGATACACTTTGCCCATACCCCCCTCGCCGAGCAGGCGCCGGGCTTCGTACCGGCCCATGAAGACGCGGCCGATCATGGGAGGGGTTGCTCGCCATCGATGGTGGGCAGGAACACGACGCACAAGCATAGGTCGCAAAAGCGGGTCACGCCAGCGCGCCGGCCTCTGATTGGGCAGTCGCGCGGGACGCGAATCGTAATGAGGCGGGGCCAGAAATAATATTCGTGTGGGCCGAAAAAAGGTGCGCCCGGGGCGCGAACCACCGGTCAGGCGGTGCCG
>JBJSXS010000447.1:0-12623 GCA_046086545.1 Gemmata sp. | reverse complement strand
GAGCACGCCGACCACCGTCAGGAGGTGCGCCGGGTGCGACACGACGACCGCCACGGGTCCGTTGTTCATGGGGCACCTCGTCCCACACGCGCTCGCGCGGGCGAATCGGTCTGGAGCTGCCGGCACACGGCCAGCACGCGCTCGTACTCCCGGTGCAGTTCGGCCCAGCCCCGGTGCGCCGCCTCGGCCGCCGCGCGCCAGTGTGCGCTGTCGCCCGCGGCGGCGGCCAGACCGGTCGCCCACCGATACGACAGGTGGGTTCGCAGGTACTCGGCCGCAGCTCGGGCCTCGTACTCCGGGTCGGTACCGGCGCAGGCCTGTGCGCGGACCGCCTCGCCATACACCGCGAGGAACTCGTCGACTTGGGCGGCGACGCCAGCGTGCGTGCGGGTCAGCAGGCACACTTCGGCCGCGTCCGCCGGGTCGTACCGGGCGACCTGCTCGAGCAGGCACCCAGCGGTCAGCGGGCGCTCGCACGTGCGGCGCCCGAAGTTGAGCGTCCGGAGCGCGCCCCACTGGTCCGCGCGCACCAGCGGCCCGGTGCCGGCGTGGTCGCACAGCACAACCGCGCACCCTACGGCCATCGCCTCCAGCGCGCAGCGCGCCTTCGCGAACACCAGGTCGTAGGCGCCAAGCAGCTCCTCCGGTCGGTCGCACAGGTTCCCGCTCGCGCGGCCCGCCACGTCCAGCGTGAGCCCGGCCCGCGCGCACGCCTCGCGCACGGCCGGCAGGTGCGTGTGATCGGCCGCATAGTGGCTGAAGAGCAGCGCCCGAGCGGGGCGCGGCGGGAGCGGACCGCG
This sequence comes from Gemmata sp., assembly GCA_046086545.1. Lineage (GTDB taxonomy): Bacteria > Planctomycetota > Planctomycetia > Gemmatales > Gemmataceae > Gemmata. Next base: position 11,823 of record JBJSXS010000447.1, on the reverse strand, counting down.
CGGGCGAAATCGGGCCAGGTCAACCGCGTTGGGGATGACCCGCACGGCAGACCGCGCGAACCCCTCCTCGGCGAACCGCTCGGCGCAGCTCTCGTCCACCGCGACGCGGGCGCGAACCCGCTGGTGCAGCGGCGGGCGGTCGTGCCACGCGGTCCGGTCGTGAACCACGAACACCGCCGGAACGCCCGGGAACCGCAACACCGCAGTCATCGTTTCGACGTGGTGGTGCCCGTGGATGACGTGCGGGGCGGGTTCGTTCGCGAGGTCGCTGACCACGCGCACGCCGCTCGCGCCGAGTTCGTCGGCCAAGACCCCGGGCAGCGGCGTGTAGACCGTCGGGAGGTGCCCGCGGCGCAGCAACTCGAGCGCGACGTCGCGCGTGAACATTTCTGTCCCGCTGCGCGCGGAGAGCGACAGGTTGGTGAGCAACATGCGCAATGGGGCCACAACACCCTCACCCCGAAGGGCACGGACCGGCGTGCGAACGGCCCGCGCAGCTCCCGGAAAAAGCCGGCACCGTCGGTCTAATGTCGGCATGCCAGGCGGTGATTCTTCAGAAGTGCTGAACCTTATCCGCCGCGGGCACGCGCACGCGCGGCGAACACGCCCGCGGCATCAAAGCGCTCACCGGATCCGCCGATCTCGGCCCGAGCGACGCGGGGCTGTACTTCCACCGCGGCAACGCGTTCGCCGCAGCGGGTACGCGCGCGCTATCGGCGCGTTCAATCGGGCCACCGAGTGCGGCCCGGTACGTGCGCCGGTTGACCGAAAGCGGAGAGCGCCACGCGACTCGAGTGCCTCTTCCGCAACGGCTTTTCGAGCGGTCTTGGCGCAAGTAGCCGCACTCTGCAACGAGAGCAGTCCAGTTCCGCCTCGTCATCCCAGGGGAAGGTCCCCTGATGGGAACCCGCCCCAGGCGGTTCACGTGACGTCAGTCAACACGCCCGACGAGCGGCGATTAACCTGTTCAACGCCATTCCGCGGAACCAGGGCATCGGCGAGGCCGGAGCTCAAGCAGCCACCACCGTTCCATGAGGAACATCAGCAAAAGTTAGAATGTCGGTCGCCGCAACGCCCGGCGCAAAGCCCGCACTCAGCGGGCCCGGTTCGTGCACCTGAAGCGATTTTCACACGGGCGCGCTACCCCGCGCGGGGCGGTTGCTCGGGCGAGTGCTGGTGGCCGGCACCGGCGAGCCGGTACTTGTCGATCAGCCGGTACAGGGTGCGGCGGCTCACCCCCAGCGCCTTCGCCGCCTGCACCTTGTTCCCGTCGTGCCGGCGCAGCACATCCTCGACGTGTCGCCGCTCGACCCCGTCCAGGTCGTCCGGGCCGGACGCCGGGACTGCAAACCCGCAGAGGGCCTCGCCGGCGGCGGTGCCGGCACCCAGTTTGCCGGCGTGAACCACGCTCTCCGGCAGGTCGTCCACGGTGATCGTGTTCCCCTCGGCCAGGATCTGTGCCCGCTCGATCACGTTGGCCAGCTCGCGGATGTTGCCCGGCCAGTCGTACCCGCACAGCACCGCCATCGTGGCCGGCTCCACGGCGAACGGCACCTGGCCCACCGGGCGCGTGCGGAGGAAGTGGTCGATGAGCGCCGGCACGTCCTCGCGCCGGTCCTTCAGCGGCGGCAGCGTCACCGTGATGACGTTCAGCCGGAAGAACAGGTCTTCGCGGAACCGCCCGGCCCTCACCTCGTCCTCCAGCGGCTTGTTGGTGGCCGCGACCACCCGCACGTCGGCGCGGCGCTCCTGCGTGCCGCCGACCCGGCGGTAGTGCCCGTCCTCCAGCACCCGCAGCAGCTTGGCCTGCAGCGCCGGGGCCATCTCGGCCACCTCGTCGATGAACAGGGTGCCGCCCTCGGCCACCTCGAACAGACCCGCCTTGGCCCGGTCGGCCCCGGTGAAGGCGCCCTTCTCGTGCCCGAACAGTTCGCTCTCCAGCAGGCTCTCTTGCAGGGTGGCACAGTTGATGGTGACCAGCGGCTGGTCGCGCCGCGGGCTGTTCCCGTGGACCGCGCGCGCCACCAGCTCCTTGCCTGTGCCGCTCGGCCCGCGCACGAGAACCGTGGCCTCGGTGGGAGCCACCTTCTCGATCAGCTGGATCACCTTCCGCACCACCGGGCTGCGCCCCACGATGTGGTACCGGGGCGACTCGTAGGTCAGTTCGCCCACGAGCCGGCGCAGGCGCACCACCTCGGTGCGCAGGCGCCGCATCTGCATCGCCCGGTCCAGCACCGGGATCACCTGCTGGAGCCGGAACGGCTTGAGGATGTAGTCGAACGCCCCGGCTTTCATGGCCTCGACCGCGGTCTGGATGGTGCCCTGCCCGGTCATGATGATGCCGACCAGGCTCGGGTCGATCTCGAGCGCCTGCCGCAGGAGCTGGATGCCGTCGGTGCCCGGCATCATCAGGTCCGACAGGAGCAGGTCGAACTGGCCGTCGCGGATCGCGTCCGGGGCGCCGGCCGGGTCGGACAGGCCCTGCACCTCGAACCCCACTTCGGACAGGGACTCGCACAGCGCGCGCATCAACTCGACCTCGTCGTCCACGACGAGCAGTCGGCTGCGGGGCTCGGGTGTTGGCATGGCGCGGTGCCTCGGTAATTCGTTGGGCGACGGGAGAGGGTAGTTCGTGCGGGCTTCAGCCGCCGCGCAGGCCGGCGACGTTCGTGTCCGGGCGGGTCGGCAGGGTCACGCGGACGGTCGTGCCGGCCCCCACGGCGCTCTCGATCTCCAGCTTGCCCCGGTGCTGCTCGACGATGCGCTTGCAGATGGCCAGCCCCAGCCCGGTCCCCTTGCCGTCCTCCTTGGTGGTGAAGAACGGGTCGAACACGCGGGCCAGCAGGTCGGCCGGGATGCCGCTGCCGGTGTCGGCGATCTCGACCACGACCGCCGGAACCGGGCCCGGCAGCTCGCCGGCGCGCACGTGCGGGACCAGGCGCCCGCCCGCGGGCATGGCGTCGGCGGCGTTGGTGAACAGGTTCAGGAACACCTGCCGCAGTTGCTGCCGGTCGGCGTGAATGGCCGGCACCCCGGCGGCGAAGTGCGGCTCCACGCGCACCTGCTTCTTCCGCAGGTGGTGCGACACCAGGTCGATGGTCTTGGTGACCTCCTCGCACACGTCCACGGTGGACACCTGGTCGCGCCCGGCCCGGCTGAACTGGAGCAGGTTGGCCACGAGCGCGGCCATCCGCTCGACCTCCTGCTCGATCACCTCCAGCGCCTTGCGGCGCGGGTCGTCCGGCGGCGTCTTGGCCAGCACCCGCTCCACCCGCAGGCTCACCGTGCCGAGCGGGTTGTTCAGCTCGTGTGCGATGCTGGCGGCCAGCTCGCCCACCCCCGCGAGCCGCGCGGCCTGCCAGAGCTGCTGCGTGGTGGCCCGCAGCTCGGCCAAAGCCTGCTCCCGCTGCTTCGCCGTCTCCCGCAGTTGCTCCTCGGTCCGCTTTCGGTCGGTCACGTCCCGCAGGATGAGCGTGTGAACGGCCTCCCCGCCCACCTCGGTCTGGGACGCCGACACCTCCAACGGCACCGCCCGGCCGTCGGCGCGCCGCCCCTCCACCTCGCGCGGGGCCGGGGCCCGCTCCGCGTCGGTCGGCAGCCCGCCGGGGAGGAACTGGGTTACGGGCGCGCCCGCCGCCCGCTTCGCGGGGCACCCGAACACCTGCTCGGCCGCCGGGTTGAACAGCGTCGTGCGGTGCTGGGCGTCGAGAATCACGATCGCGTCCTGGGCGGACCGGATCACGGCGTCGAGCTTGGCCCGTGTGTCGGCCAGTTCGGCCTTCGCCCGCAGGTGCTCCAGTTCCCGCTGGGCCGCCTCGAACTGCTTCCGCTCGCTCACGTCCCGGACGATGGCGTTGAACAGCAGCGCCTCGCCGGCCCCGAACTTCGAGATGGACACCTCGGCGGGGAACTCGGTTCCGTCCTTGCGCAGGCCGTGTACCTCGCGCCGCTCGCCCATGAGCCGCGCCGGCACCCGGGCCGCGGCGAACGCCGCGATCTGCCCGCGGTGGGGCGCCCGAAAGCGCTCGGGCAGGAGGTCGTCGAGCGAGCGCCCGACTACCTCCTCCGGGGTGTACCCGAAGATCCGCGCGGCGCCGCGGTTGAACAGGACGATCCGCAGGTCGGCATCGACCGTGACGATCCCGTCCTCGGCAATGTCGAGGATCTCGGTCAGTTGGTCGGGTGAGATGCGAGCGAACACACTGGCCCTCATAGACGGATCGCCCCGTGAGCCGCCCCGACGAACCGGGGCGGCCCTCTACGTCGGCTGATCGCGGTACACTTTCAGCCCCGCTCCGCGTGCCAACGCCCTGTGCGGTCGTGGCACACGCGGACGCGAAGGTGTGTCGCGCCCGCACGCTGTTCGCTCTAATAAATAACGAACCGATCGCCACTGCACACCCGGGCACCCCAGAAGCGCTGCGGCAGCAGCCGAGCAAGGCAGTCCCGGGGCAACGCCCTTCGTCGCGTGCCCGGCGGGCCGCAGGCGCGGTCGTTCTTTACGTTCGTGCGGTTACTGAATTATCGGTCAGCAGATCCTGTTCCGCACGTGGCGCCAGGAGCGAAAAACTGTCCTGGGCACACCGGATCGAGGCCGGCTGGCCACGGAAGATCGGCACCGGCGCCCGGTCCCTACCGGGTTCACACCGGTCGGCGCGGCGTCGGTATAATGCCTACGCATGGCACACGACAACCCCGCCGAAGTCCTGAACCTCGTCCGCCGCGGGCACGCCTACGCCCGGCGCGGCGAACACGCGCGATCCATCGAGTCCTTTAGCGGTGCCGTCGATCTGGACCCGACTGACCCGGAGTTGTACTTCCACCGCGGCAACGCGCGGGCCGCGGCCGGGCAGCACGCGGGCGCCATCGGTGACTTCAGCCAGGCCATCGAGCTGCGGCCCGACTACTCCGAGGCGTACCACAACCGGGCCGCGGCCCACGTCGAGAGCGGGAACCTCGAGGCGGCCCTCGCGGACTACGCCCGGGCCATCGAGTTGAGCCCCGAAGACCCGGACCCGGTGAACGGCCGCGTCGCGGTCCACAGCCGCCAGAAGAACTACGACGCCGCATTCGCCGACTACGAGGCGGCGATCAAACTCTCCCCGCGCACGTTCCGCGCGCACTTCAACCGCGCGAACGCGTACTCGGCGCTGGACCGGCACGACGAGGCGGTGAGCGATTACACCGCGGCGCTGTGCATCAACCCGCGGCACGCCCGCGCGTACCTGTACCGCGCCATGTCGCTCGAAGCACTGGAGCGCTCGGCCGAGGCGCTCCTGGACCTGAGCACCGCGCTGCGGCTCCAGCCCGCGAGCGCCGACGCGTTCTGGCATCGCGCCCGCATCCACGCGGACCGCGGCGAGCACGCGAAGGCTGTGTCCGACTTCACCTGGCTCCTCAAGATCGACCCGAAGCACGCCGACGCGCTCAACCTGCGCGGCGCGTCCCGCGCCGAACTCGGCGACCACACCGGGGCCGTCGCCGACTTCACGAGCGCCATCGCGCTCGACCCCGAGGGCGCGGCCCCGCGGTTCAACCGCGGGCTGTCGCACGCGCGCGCCAGCGACATGCGGGCGGCCGTAGACGACTTCACCGAGGTGATCCGGCTCACCCCCGACGACCCGGCCCCCTACGTGCAGCGCGGGTACGCGCTCCACGAGCTGCGCGAGTCCGACCGCGCGATCGCCGACTTCACGAGGGCCATCGAACTGCGCCCCGAGAGCGGGCGCGCGTACTTCGGGCGCGCGCTCGCCCACCGGCGCAAGGGCGACATCCAGACCGCCCTCGCGGACGCGTCCGCGGTGATCGAGCGGAACGCGCGGTCCGACTCCGCGTACAACCTCCGCGCCACCCTCCGGTACCAGCTCGGTGACTTCGGCGGCTCGCTGGCCGACCACCTGATCGCGTGCGAGATCGACCCGGACGACCCGGGCACGCTGAACCACATCGCCTGGGTGCGCGCGACGTGCCCGCGGGACGACATCCGCGACGGCTCCGCGGCCCTGCGCGACGCACTGAAGGCGTGCGAGCTGACCAACAACGAAGCCCCGGGCTACGTGGACACGCTCGCGGCCGCGTACGCGGAACTCGGCCGGTTCGAGGACGCGGTGAAGTGGCAGCAGAAGGCGGTGGAGCTGGCGCCGGAGGCGAGCAAGCCGGACTACGAGTCGCGCCTCGCGCTGTACCGGGAGGGGAAGCCGTTCCGCGACCCGCCTTCGGCATGACCCGCGGGCGGCGCCGGGCCCCGGCCCGGTGGTGCGCGGTGCGCACGTTGCTCGAAGGTCGCTGCCGTTGTGCCGCCGCCGGGCCCCGGCCCGGTGCCGCCAACAACAAGAGGGGCGGTCACGCGCGCGGCTTCGGTTTGCTGAACGCGCGCAGCAGCTCGTCCGTTTCCTCCGCGGTGGGCTCGGGCTTGTCCGCTTCCGGGGCGCGGGGCGCGGCGCCCCACTGTCGCTCCGGGTCAGTTGAAATCAGCCAGTCGGTGAACTCCTCGCACGACGCGACCCCGCACGCGGCGCGGCGCGCGGCCTCGCGCACCCGCGCGTCGTTCGACACGACCGTGACCGCGTGCGGGCGCGGCTCCCGCTCGACGAGTTCTTCGATCACGTCGTCGGCGGTGCGCTTGAACGCGAACCGCACGCGCACCCCGCGGTGGACCGTTTCGAGCGACGGGGCGGGCGCCTCCTGGGCGTCGAACACCACTCGCAGGGCCGCGGCCTTCCCCTTCGTGCCGTCGGCGAGCCAGTCGAGGAACTTGGTGCGGGCGCGATCGAAGTGTGCGGCAGGCGTCGCGCGGCTCACGAGGCCGACCGCGTGCATCAGGTTGTACCCGTCGATGAGGAACGTCACGTCGCACCCGGTGGGTCGGCGAGCGTCCGTGCGTGATGTGTGCGCTGCAGGATACCACACAAGCGCCGAAGGCCGCGCGTCGCGACGCGCGGCCTTCGTGCGTAATCTATCGAAAATCGGCCGGAGGAGCGGCCGTCAGAACAGCGGGCTGGTCACGGCCCGTCGCCCTGGCCGGGCGTGGAGCCGTCTGCGGGCGTCGGGTCCGGGATGCGGTACTTGCCGTCGAGCCACCGCCCCAGATCGATCTTGCGACACCGTGCCGAGCAGAACGGGTAGTCCGGATACTCCTGCCAGTTCCCCGGCATGGCCGCGTCGCAGATCGGGCATTGCACCTTATTCATCGGCCCCGCCCCTCCCCGACTTCGGGAATTCTCCGAACGCCCCGCACAACCGCTGCGCCCCGCTCACTTGTCCTTCTTCTTCGCGCCCTTCGATTCTGTTGCCGGCTTCGGCGCGCTCTCGGCGGCCGGGGCCGGGGCCGGGGCCTCGCTTTTCGTCTCGGTCTTGGGAGCCTCGGCCGCCTTCTCGGCGGAGTCGCCCTTCTCGCCGGCCCGGCGGTAGTCGGTCTCGTAGAACCCGCCGCCCTTGAAGATGATGGCCCCGCCCCCACCGAACAGCCGCTCGAGCTTGTTCTTCTTGCACTCCGGACACTTGGTCAGCGGCGGGTCCGAAAACTTCTGCATCTCGTCGAACGTGTGCCCGCAGGCCGAGCACTTATAATCGTATGTGGGCATGGGTGGTGTTGGGTCTTGAGGTTGGTCGGGCTCAGCCGCGAGCCGGGGGGAGGGAGCGCGTCAGCCGGCGACGATCACGGACACCGGGCGCAGCACGCGGTCGTGCATCATGAACCCCTGCTGGAGCACCTGCACCACCGCGCCCGGCTCGAACCCGGTGCCGGGCTGCTGCATCACCGCCTGGTGCAAGTTGGTGTCGAGCGGGGCGCCCGGCTCGCACGCGATGCGCGTGATGCCGTGCCGCTTGAGCGCGTCGAGGAACTGCGCCGCGGTGGCCGACACCCCGGTGACCAGCGGCCCGGTGTCGCCGGCCCGCTGCGCCGCGTCCAGCGCGCGGTCCAGGTTGTCGAGGGCCGCGATCAGGTCTCGCGCCAGCGGCTCGGCCGCGTACCTGCGCTCGACCTCGGCGTCGCGCAACAGGCGCTTGCGGGCGTTGTCGAAGTCCGCCAGCTTGAGCTTGTAGTTGCTCAACTCCTGCTCGCTCGCGTCCAGCTTCGCGCGCAGGGCGGCCAACTCGGACGCGCTCTCAGCCGGTGGCGTGTCGGTCGGTGTTTCGTCGGGCATCGGTCCGTCTCTGGTTTGGCAGGCGGCCTTGAGGGGCCGCCGCTCACTTCTTCTCTTCTTTTGGAGGGTTGTCGCCGCTCACGAGATCCTTCAACTTGCTGAAAATCCCCTTTCGCGGGGTGGGCGCCTGCGTGCCCTCCAGGTCCGCCAGCTTGCGGAACAGGTCTTCCTGCTCCGCGCTCAGTTTGGTGGGCGTTTCGACCACGAGCTGGACGAGCAGGTCGCCTTTGCGCCGGGCGTCGTCCAGCCACGGCATCCCGTGGTTCGGCACACGCACGACGGTGCTGTGCGTCTGCGCGCCCTTCGGCACCTCGACGGGCACCTTCTGCCCGGTGAGCGTGGTAATTTCGAGCGTGCCGCCGAGCGCGGCGCGGGCGAACGAGATCGGGCATTGGCAGATCAGGTTGTGCCCGTCGCGCTCGAAGTCTTTGTGCTCGTGGACGCGGATCACCAGCTCGAGGTCGCCGCGGGGCGCCCCGGGCTCGCCCGCGTGGCCGCCGTTCGGGTAGGTGAACCGGATGCCGGTGTCGACCCCGGCGGGGATGTTCACGGTCACCGGTTCGCGCGCCTCGACGCGGCCGGCGCCGCGGCACCCCGGGCACGGGTCGGTGATGACCACCCCGCGGCCGTTGCACCCGCGGCACCGGGTGCGGGTCGCGAGCCCGAACCCGGTGTTGGACACCTCGAAGCCCTGCCCGCGGCACCGGCGGCACTGCGCCGGCTGGGTGCCCGTCTTGGCGCCGGTGCCGCCGCAGTCCTTGCAGTTCTGTTCGGAGGGGATGGTGAACGTCTTGCTCGCGCCGGTCGCGGCTTCGAGCAGATCCAAATCCAGCACCGCCGCGATGTTCTCGCCGCGCCGCGGGCCGCGGGGGCGGCGCCCGCCGCCCCCGCCGCCGAAGAAGTTCCCGAGGAAGTCCCCCAACAGGTCGCCGAGGTCCATGCCCTGCGCCTGCGCGCCGCCCGCGGCCCCGACGCCCGAGTGCCCGTGCCGGTCGTACCGCGCGCGCTTGTTCGGGTCGTTGAGCACCGTGTAGGCCTCATCGACCTCCGCGTACCTGACCTTGGCTTCGTCGTCCCCGATGTTGCGGTCCGGGTGGTACTGCTTGGCGAGTTGCCGGTACGACTTGGTGATTTCGACTTCGGTGGCCGTGCGGCTCACGCCCAGCACTTCGTAATAGCAGCGCTTCTCAGCCATGGGGTGGTGCGCGGTGTGCAGAGGACTGTGGGCAGAGCAGGAGGACACTCACACATAATAGCGTGTGGGCAGCGAACGGTGAACGCAGACCGTTCTGCTTCACTGCTCGCTGCCCACGGATTACGGCCCGCCCCCCGGTCAGGCGATGGCGCCGGCGACCGCCTTCTTCTTCTCGTCCTCGTCGATGCGGGTGATCATCACCTCGGTGGTCAGCATCAGGCTGGCGATGCTGGCCGCGTTGGTCAGCGCGCTGCGGGTGACGCGGAGCGGGTCGATGACGCCGGCCTTGATCATGTCCTCGTACTTGCCGGAGTTCGCGTTGTACCCGACGCTCGGGTTCTGCTCGCCCCGGGTGGTCACCTCGTCGGCGATCACCGCGCCGTCCTCGCCGCCGTTGGCCGCGATGGTGCGGATCGGCTTGGACAGGGAGCGGGCCACGATCTCGGCCCCGATGCGCTCGTCGCCCTTCAGCTTCTCGCTGAGCGCTTCGACCACCGGGATGCACCGGAGCAGCGCCACCCCGCCGCCGGGGACGATGCCCTCGCTCACCGCGGCCCGGGTCGCGTGCAGGGCGTCCTCGACGCGGCCCTTGGTCTGCTTCATCTCGGCTTCGGTCGAGGCGCCGACCTTGATGATCGCCACGCCGCCGAGGAGCTTCGCGAGCCGCTCGGAGAACTTCTCCTTGTCGTACTCGCTCTCGGTCTGGTCCATTTGGGTGCGGATGGTCTGCGCGCGGCCGTTGATGGCCGCGGTGCGGGCCTTGTCCGGGTTCACGATGATCGTGCAGTTCTCCTTGTCAACGATCACCTGGTGCGCGTGGCCCAGCATGCCGAACACCTTCGGCGTCGGGCGAGCGCCGGCCTTCTGCTCGGCAGGGCCGACCTCGTCCATGCTGTCGAGCTTCACGCCCAGGTCTTCGCTCACGAACGCGCCGCCCGTGAGCACCGCGATGTCTTCCATGAGCGCCTTGCGGCGGTCGCCGAAGCCCGGGGCCTTCACCGCGCAGACCTCGAGCAGCCCGCGGAGCCGGTTCACCACGAGCACCGCGAGGGCTTCGCTCTCCACGTCCTCCGCGACGATGAGCAGCGGCTTGCGGGCCTGCGCCACCGCGTCGAGCAGCGGCAGCATCTCGCGCACGTTCGACAGCTTCTTCTCGAACAGCAGGACCGAGACGTTCTCCTGCTCCCACTTCAGCTCGGGCGTGTTGACCACGAAGTAGGGCGAGATGTACCCCTTGTCGAACTGCATGCCGTCCACGAACTCGAGCACGGTCTCGGCGGTCTTGCCCTCCTCGACCGTGATGACCCCGTCCTTGCCGATCTTCTCGAACGCGTCGGCCATCTGCTTGCCGATGACCGGGTCGTTGTTGGCCGAGATCGCGGCCACCTGCTGCATTTCGGCCTTCGAGGTCAGCTTCTTCGTCAGCTTCGTTTCGAGGTGCTCGACCGCGGCCTTCACGGCCTTGTCGATGCCGCGCTTCACCGCCATCGGGTTGGCGCCGGCGGTGATGTTCCGCAGCCCCTCCTGGTAGATGGCCACCGCGAGGATGGTCGCGGTGGTGGTGCCGTCGCCCGCGGTGTCGGAGGTCTTCTGCGCGACCGCGTTCACGAGCTTGGCGCCCATGTTCTCGAACGGGTCGGCGAGGTCGATCTCCTTCGACACGGTGACGCCGTCCTTGGTGACGGTCGGCCCGCCGAACGACTTGTCGATGATCACGTTGCGGCCGGTCGGCCCGAGCGTCGAGCCGACGGCCTTCGCGAGCTTCTCGGCGCCCGTAAGGAGCTTCTTCCGCGCGTCGTCGGTGTAGAGCAGTTGCTTCGCCATTTCGGAACTCCAGTGTTGGAGTTCCGAGTTCCAGGCTCGAAGGGCCGGCCGGCGACCGCGAGGCCGCTCACAACCCGGAACCCGGAACCCGGAACCCGGAACTGTGTTATTTGTTGAGCTTGCCGAGGATTTCGGACTCGCGGACGATCTTGTACTCCTTGCCGTTCACTTCCACGTCGGACCCGCTGTACTTGCCGAACAGCACCACGTCGCCGACCTTCACGGCCAGCGCGACGCGTGCGCCGTTGTCGTTCAGCTTGCCCGGGCCGACCGCGACCACCTTGCCCTGCTGCGGCTTCTGCTTCGCCGTGTCCGGCAGCAGGATCCCGCCGGCGGTCTTCTCTTCCGCCTCGGTCGGTTCCAGCACCACGCGATCGTCGAGCGGCTTGAGGGTCAGGGCCTTGTCTGCTTTCGCCATGATTCGCTCCAGGTATTGAAAGTGTGCGTTATTCGATGAGGTCGCCACTGGCCGCCTGTCGTCCACCCACGCCGATCACACGACACGACGCGGGCGAAGGAGGACAAAAGGGCCAGTGACAGATGACTAACTCACATCATGCCGCCCATGCCGCCCATGCCGCCCATGCCGCCCATGCCGCCCATGCCGCCCATGCCGCCCATGCCGCCGCCGTGGTCATGGTCGTGGTGGTGTTCGCC
>JBJSXS010000446.1:0-3338 GCA_046086545.1 Gemmata sp. | reverse complement strand
ACCTCCTCGAGGCTGTGGTGCGGCCACACCGGCACCTGCGGTTGTTCGTCGGTGAACAGCAGCCAGTCCCGGTCCCTCTTCGGCAGGTCGCGCCAGGGCGTGTCGATGTCGATGCCCATCGAGGTGACGATGTCGCGCAGGTTCTGCCCCTGCCACGCGCCGGGCCACGCCGCGACCGCCCCTTCGCGGACGGACAGCGCGTCGTCCCGCACCATCGATTCTGCCGTCGCGTCGTACACGCGGCCCAGCCCGTGACAGGTCGGGCACGCGCCCTCGGGCGTGTTTGGGGAGAACCCCTCGGCGTAAATGATCGGCTGGCCCCGCGGGTAGTCGCCGGCGCGCGAGTAGAGCATCCGCAGCAAGTTCGACAGGGTCGTGACGCTGCCGACCGATGAGCGGGTGGTCGGCGCGCCGCGCTGCTGCTGGAGCGCGACGGCCGGGGGCAACCCGTCGATCCCGTCCACCTCCGGCACCTCGGCCTGGTGGAACAGTCGGCGGGCGTAGGGCGCGACGGACTCCAGGTACCGCCGCTGGGCCTCCGCGAACAGGGTGCCGAACGCGAGCGACGACTTGCCGGACCCGCTCACGCCGGTGAACACCACCAGCGCGCCGCGCGGGAGCTCGACGTCCACGCTTTTGAGGTTGTGCGTGCGCGCCCCGCGGACCCGGACGAACCCGTGCGGGTCCGCGGCAGTTGAGGGGCGGTGCTGTTCGGCGGTGTTCATGCTGCGGGTCGTGACGGGCGCACGGTACGGAAAGCACACGCCGCGCCGGCGTGCCCGCTGTTATACGCCGGGCGTCAGCGGCGTGCGCGAAGGAGCTACCCGGCCGGTCTGGCGACCGTCGCGAACGCGACACACCCGCGTGCCGCCAACAGCGCGGTGGGCAAGATCGCTCGCCGCTCGACCACCCAGGGAGTCGCTCGGTCTGCTCGGCCGGGTGTGTGCGACGGGGGGTGCCTGACGGGTTCCGGGCAGACGGAACGCGACCCGGGGTGTGCCCCTTTCGCCAAACGCCGCGCCACGACCGCCGACGTTCGCGGCTGCCCGTTCTCGACGCGGGCTCGGTCGGACCGGGCGCTCCAACCGCGGTACATCGGCACTCCGCTAACGGTTCGCGCGGGTGGACGAGCAAACGATCAGGACGATGAACAGCACGACAGAAACACAAGACGCCAAGAAGGAAGGGCGGAAGCCGCGTTTCCGAGTGGGAAGCAAGAGCCGCTCGGCACCGTCGCGAGGATGACCCCGACCACGGACCGTAGCGGAGAGTTGAACAACGGCAGCGGCAAGTCCTCCGGGCACGCGGTCCGCATCACCGGCGCGTGCGGCATCAAGATGACCTCGATCCCGCCGTCCGGCCCGGCCCCAGCCTGCCGGCCCAAGCACCGGCGCAGGCGGCCATCGTCGCGTTCAGAACGGTGCCGGCGAAACCGGCGCTGCAGCGCGGGCTGGGGTGAGCCCACTCGCTATTCAGCACCAGATCCGCGACAGGGGCGGAGCGGGCTAATCTTCGTGGTGGACTCTATAACTCCACCCATCGGGGGGGCTGTCTTCCCGACCAATGCTCGGCTCCCCAACGGTCCCAATGACGACAGCACAAAGTTCCGCGCCCGGTCTCCCGGCGGGCCGCACCCAGGCGGCCATCGCCGGCGGGGCCCTGCTCGCTGTCGTCGCCCACTTCCTCTGGCGGTGGCTCGATTCGACCGCACGGCCCGGCTCGGTCCGGCCGGCGGACGTTCCGCTGCTCGTCGCGCTCGTCGCGGGCGGCGGGTGGCTCGTGATCGGGCTGCTCGTTCGAGTCGCGCGCGGGCGGTTCGGGTCGGACCTCCTCGCCGGCATTTCTATTGTCACCTCGGTCGCGCTCGGGGAGTACCTGGCCGGCACGCTGGTGGTGCTCATGCTCTCGGGCGGTGAGGCGCTGGAGGCGTACGCCGTGCGCCGCGCGTCCTCGGCGCTGGACGCCCTGGCCCGGCGTATGCCGGCGGTCGCGCACCGCACCCGCGGCGGCGCGCTGGCGGACGTGCCGCTCGGCGACTTGGCGGTCGGCGACTTGGTCGTGGTGTTCCCGCACGAGACGTGCCCGGTGGACGGGGTCGTGGCCGACGGGCACGGGACGCTGGACGAGTCGTACCTGACGGGCGAACCGTACCTGCTGGCCAAGGCGCCCGGCTCGGCGGCCCTGTCCGGGGCGGTGAACGGCGACTCGGCCCTGACCGTCCGCGCGGAGAAACTTGCGGTCGATTCGCGGCACGCCAGGATCATGCGCGTGATGCGCGAGTCCGAGCAGCGGCGGCCCCGGCTGCGGCGACTCGGGGACGCGCTCGGGGCGTGGTACACGCCGCTCGCGGTCGCAATCGCGCTGGCCGCGTGGGCCGCGAGCGGCGACCCGGTGCGGTTCCTCGCGGTGCTGGTCGTCGCGACCCCGTGCCCGCTGCTGATCGCCATCCCAGTGGCCATCATCGGGGCGGTGTCACTGACCGCCCGGCGCGGGATCGTGATCAAAGACCCCGCGGTGCTGGAAACGGTCGGGGCGTGCCGGGTGGCGATCTTCGACAAGACCGGGACGCTCACCTACGGGCGCCCGGCGCTGGTCGAACTGGCGCCGGCCGAGGGGTTCGGGCGGGCCGAGGTGCTGCAACTGCTCGCGAGCCTGGAGCGGTACTCCCGGCACCCGCTCGCGGGGGCGGTGCTGGACGCCGCGACCGCGGCCGGGGTCCCACTGCGGGAGCCGACCGAGGTCGCCGAGCCGCCCGGGCAAGGGGTGGTCGGAGTTGTCGCGGGCCGCGCCGTGCGGGTGACCGGGCGGACGAAGCTGGAGGCGAGCGAACCGGCCGTGGCCCGGCTCCTGCCGCCGACCGCCGGCGGCCTGGAGTGCGTGGTGCTGGTGGACGGCCGGTTGGCCGGCACGGCCCGGTTCCGGGACCGCCCGCGGACCGACAGCCGGGAGTTCATCCGGCACCTCGGGGCGAAGCACCGGTTCGCCCGGGTGCTGCTGGTGTCCGGGGACCGCGCGAGCGAGGTGCAGTACCTGGCCGACGCGGTCGGCATCACCGAGGTGCACGCCGGTCAGAGCCCGGAGCAGAAGGTCGCGATCGCGCGGCGCGAGACGGCGGCCGCCAAGACCGTGTTCGTGGGCGACGGGATCAACGACGCCCCGGCGCTCACCGCGTGTACCGTCGGGCTGGCGTTCGGGCAGAACAGCGACGTGACCGCCGAGGCCGCCGGCGCGGTGATTCTCGACGCCGACCTGAAGCGGGTGGACGAGTTCCTGCACATCGGCCGGCGGCTCCGCGCGGTGGCCCTGCAGAGCGCGGTCGGCGGCATCGTGCTGAGCCT
>JBJSXS010000445.1:0-5162 GCA_046086545.1 Gemmata sp. | reverse complement strand
CCGAGTTCGTCAGTGGTTGAAGCGAAACTCGGCGCCCGCGAGCAAGGCCCACACCACGTCGCGGTAAAGTTCCTCACGCACCACGCCGGGCGTGGCGAGGTGCTTCGCGACCGCCGCCTCTTCCGCGGTTGTAGGCGGGCGAGAGAGTATCGCCAGGTACGCGGTGCGCGCGACCTCGCCCGTATCGGGAAGCTTGGCGAGTTTGCCGACAAGTCCATTCGGCGCGAGCATGGTCTTCATCACCGGGTTGTACGTCAGGTACAGCGCGTGCGAGGCGTTGGCCTGGAACGCTTCACCCTCCTGCTTGAACCGGGTGAGGAGCGTCGCGTACTCCCGCTCCCGCTCGAACTGCTTCCGCACAACCGCGAACGTCACGGCGTCGAGCTTCCGATTCGCCTTCTCGCGCTCGTACTTCGCCCGCAGGGTGTCGGCGTACCCGGTGGCCTGGGCCAGCGCGAGCGCCAGTTGCGGCGGCGACAGCGGCTTGCTCGCACCCACCGCGTAGGTCTTGTCAGCGGGCCGCGGGCCGGGCCCGGGCCACCGGCTCGACCGCAGGTATGCCTCGCTGTGCAGGATGCCGCCCATCAGCCGACGGAGGTCGAAGCCGTGTTTCGCGAAGTCCGCGGCGAGGTCGTTGAGCAGTTCCGGGTGCGACGCCGGGTTCCCGTCGTGGATCTGATCGACCGGTTCGACCAGCCCGACGCCCGTCAGATGCTTCCACACCCGGTTCGCCATCGCCCGCTTGAAGTACGGGCTTTCCGCGGTCACGCCGGCGGCGATCAGTGCTTTCCGACGATCCGTCTTCGCGTCGATCACTTGGCCGTCGAGGAACAGCAGTCGGGCGGTCTGCTCGCCGGTCTTGCGGCCGGTGAACTTCACCTCGCCGTCGGCTTTCTCGGTCAGAGCGGGCAGGTTGTTTTTGCCCTTGGTCGTGAAGGTGCGGCCGAGGAACGCCGCGAGGCCGTAGTAGTTCTCCTGCTTCCAGTCGGCCACGACCGGGTGGTCGTGGCACTTCGCGCACTGCATCTGCACGCCGAAGAACACGCTCGAGACCGCGACGGTCATCGAGTCCAGTTGGGCCGCGCGGTCGCCGCCCGCGAGCCGGCTGGCGAGGAAGTACGCGGCGCTCGCCCCGACCGGGTCGGCCTCGTTCGGGTCGAGCAGCTCGCGGGCGATCCGGTCCCACCCGGCGTTGTCGCCGAGCCGCTTTTCGAGGTAGTCGAGGAACTCGGCCTCGCCCGGCCGCTTCTCCTCCAGGGTGCCGTTGAGCCAGTGGTTGAACACGCCCCGCCAGTACACCGGCATCTCCGGGTGGGCGAGCAAGGTGTCGATGAGCGTATGGTGTTTCTCGGGGTCGGCATCCTTCAGGTACGCGGCCGCCTCCTAGGGGGTCGGGATGCGGCCGAGCACGTCGAGGTAGATGCGGCGCAGGAGTTCGTGCGGCTCGGCGCGCGGGGCGGGGGTGACACCCGCGGTCTTGTGCGAAGCTGCGATGCGGGCGTCGATGCTCTTGCTCAGGTCGCGCGGGTCGGCGGCTCGGGACAACGGCACTGCGACGAGCGAGAACACGACGAAGAAGCACGCGGTACGCATCACGCCACCTCCCAGACTTCGACCTTGCCGTCGGCGCGGCCGAGGCCGAGCAGTTTGCCGTCGGCGGAGAACCGCATTCCGAGGGAGAAGTCGCCGAGTTTGATCTGCGCCAGTTCCTTACCGGCCAGCGGGCCGGGGGGCCCCGGCTTGCCGTTCTTGTCGACCCGGGCGGGGGTGAGCTTCGCGGCGTCGTAGGCGACGACCTTCGCGTTGTTCGACCCTGCGGCGAGCAGGTCGTCCTTCGGTGAGAAACACACCTGCGCGTCCGTTTTGTCTTCGGCGACCGGGGCGCCGGTGGCGAGGTCGAAAACGGTCAGCGTCTTGCCGCCCGCGGCGGCGAGCCACTTCCCGTCGCGGCTGACGTGCAGCCGGTGGGCCCCGCTCAGACCCGGGTTCTGGCCGAACTGCTCGTTCGCCCCACCGAAGGTGATCGTGCGAATCATCGCGTGCGATTCGGCATCCCACACGAGGAGCTTACCGTCCTCGGCACCGGAGACGAACCCCGAGCCGTCGGGCAGCCACGTCACGTCCCGCGGGAACCCGGTGTGCCCGGTCAGGGGCTTCACCGGCGACAGGTCGGCGGCGTTCCACAACTTCACTGCGAAATCGGCCCCGCCGCTCACGAGGAACTTGCCGTCCGGCGAGAACGCCACGCCTTCCACCCAGCCGGCGTGTGCCTCCACATCGCGGGCCGGTTTATCGGCCGGTTTGCCATCCGCCCATCCCCAGAGCTTCAGCCGCCGGTCCGAACCGCCGGTGACGACCCACTTGCCGTCCGGCGACACGTCCAGGCACCGCACCCAACCCGCGTCGTGCGGGCACGCGAACGCACCCGGCACCGCGGTCAGGTTCTTGACGGTCGTTTCCTTGTTGTCGAGGTTCCACACGGCGACACGCCGGTCCGCGCACGCCGCGAGCAGCACCCGTTCGGTCGGGTGGAACCGCACCTGCGACATCGTCATCGGCCCGCGCTTCGCGCCGTCGTCGATGTGGAAGGTTTTCAGCTTCGTGAGCTTGCTCGGGGGCATGGTTAAAGCACCTCCTTGACCGGGGCGCCCTTGCTGTTCTCGGTGAGCGGCACCGGCCGGCCCTCGAACTCCAGTTCCCTGCGGTAGTCGATGCCGAGGAGCGTGTAGAACGTGGCGAACAGGTCGGGGATGGTGACCGGCCGGTCCTTCACCGCGGTGCCGTCCTCGTTCGTGCTGCCGACCACGGCGCCCGGCTTCACCCCGCACCCGCCGAGCGAGAGCGACCACGACTTCGTCCAGTGGTTGCGGCCCGGCGATCCCTGCCCGAGAATCTCCGGGGTGCGGCCGAACTCGCCCATCAGGATGACGAGCGTCCGGTCCCACAGCCCGCGTTCCCTCAAGTCTGCGATCAACGCACCCGTCGCGGTGTCGAACTCGCGGGTGAGGTGCCGCTGGCTGTCGAACGCCCGCCGGTGCTTGTCCCAGGCGAGTCCGCCCTGGTGCTGCACGCGGACGAACGGCACGCCCTTCTCGACGAGCCGGGCGGCGAGCAGGCAGTCCTTCCCGAGAGCGGTCGGCCCGTACTTCTCGACCCGCTTCGGCGGCTCCTTCGCCAGGTCGAACAGGTCGCGGTTGCGGAGCAGCCGTTCGACCGACCCGAACGCCGCGTCGTGGCTGTCGGCCCCGGCTGTCGCTCGACCGATCGAGAAGCCTTCACCCAGCTTGGCCCGGAGCGCGGTCCGGCGGCGGAAGTCATCGAGGTCCTTCGCCCCGGCCGCCGGCAGGTCTTCCGGCCCCTGACCCTTGCCGGGGCAGTAGAGCCCCTGGTACCCGGCCCCGAGGAAGCCCGGCCCCGGCACCGCCATGTTCCCGCCGCCCTCCGCGCCGAGCACGACGTAGGACGGCAGCCCGTCCGCCGCGGGCCGCTGGTTCGCGCAGACCGACAGCCAGTGCGGGGCGGTGGCGACGACGTTCGTGGGCTTGTGCCCGGTCTGGGCGAGGTAGTGCCCCTCCATGTGGTCGCCGAGGTCGCTCGTCATGGAGCGGATCACGGCCATCTTGTCGGCGAGCTGGGCGAGGTTCGGCATGTACTCGTCGAACCGCACCCCCGGGACCGTGGTCGGGATGTTCATGTGCGGCCCGCCGGTCGGCCGCCCGGTCTTCGGGTCCCACGTCTCGAACTGGCTCGGCCCGCCGGACATGAACACGAGGATGACGTGCTTCTGTTGCGAGGCGGCTTTCGTCGCGTTGTCGGCGGCGAACAGGCGGCCGAACCCGCCCAGCGCGGCGGCGCCCGCCCCCTGTAGGAACAGGCGCCGCGA
Source organism: Gemmata sp. (assembly GCA_046086545.1). Taxonomy (GTDB): domain Bacteria; phylum Planctomycetota; class Planctomycetia; order Gemmatales; family Gemmataceae; genus Gemmata. Next base: position 1,279 of record JBJSXS010000445.1, on the reverse strand, counting down.
CAGATGGTGGTCGGCACGGCGGCACTGGGCCGGTTGAAAAACGGAGCGAATCATGGGGGGCTCGAAGCGGGATGGCTGGTGAGTTTCCCAGAGAGTGTATCATCGTACAGAACCCCGCCCGATGGCTGGGCAGACAGGCGACTCACCACCCTGTACCGGCGGTTGAAACTGACCCTGTGTAGGATCATTCGCCCGCCACAGAACCGCCAGCCGAACCTCCCGCGGACAACCGTGGCTTTCTGCGGTCAACGGCGACGTTCGACGGCAATAGAATCGTATTCGCAAAATGTCCGACTACGCGGTCTGCGCGCTCGCGCGGCCGGGGTTCGGCTTGTAACCCGCCCGCGGAGCCTCCCTCCCATGACCCGCCCGCTCGCAGCCCTGGCGCTCCTGCTCGCACCCCAACTCGCAGCCGCCGACGCAACGAAAGGGCCGACGTTCGAGGGCGACGTCCTCCCGATCCTCAACGCGCACTGCCTCCAGTGCCACGGCGGCGTTCACCAGAAGAACGGCCTCGACCTCCGCACCCTGCCGGCCGCCCTCAAGGGCGGGCAGTCGGGAGCCGTCATCGTGCCCGGGAGGCCGGACGAGAGCCTGCTCTGGAAAAAGCTCGCGAAGGACGAGATGCCCAGAACGGACAACAAGGTGTCGGAGGCGAACAAGAATCTCATCCGCGAGTGGATCGCCGCCGGCGCGAAGGGGGCCGAGAAGAAAGTGGAAGCGGCCGTCACGCGGCCCGCTCAGAAGCCCTCCGAGGTCGCGCAGTTCATCGACCGCGAGATCGACGCCAAACTTTCCGCTGCGAAGGTGCCCGCCTCGCCGAAGGCCGACGCCGCAGAGTTCCTCCGCCGCGCGTACCTCGACATCGCCGGAAAGCCCCCGACCGCGAATCGGGCCGCCGCGTTCCTCGCCGACACAAGTGCCGACAATCGCGCGAAGCTGATCGACGAACTGCTCGCCTCGGAAGACTACGTGCGGCACTTCGGCGAGCGGTGGGTGAACGTGGTCTACCTCACGACCGGCAACCAGACACCGAAGCCGCCGGAGCCGGTCAAGGAGTGGTTCGCGCGGGCGCTAAACGAGGGCCGCGGGTGGGACGCGGTCACCCGCGACATCCTCACCGCCACCGGCCCGCTCAGCGACGCACCGCAGGGCCTGTTCTTCTATTACAACGGCGACATGAACTCGCAGTTCGCCCCGAAGATCCTCGCGGGCAACATCGGGCAGGTGTATCTGGGCGTGCAACTTCAGTGCGCCGAGTGCCACGACCACCCGTTCA
>JBJSXS010000444.1:0-3995 GCA_046086545.1 Gemmata sp. | reverse complement strand
GTTTCCGCGCCAAGTCGCTTCTTGGCGGCCGCGTACCGCTGGGCGGTGGCCCCGTTTCCCGACTGTTCGATTGATTCCCCGTGGGCGCGCCGTCACAATACCCTGTCCGCGCACGCTCGACCCGCGCTCGTCATCATTCGGAGTGTTCTTGATGCTGCGCCGCACCCTCGTTTTGGCCGCGCTCGGCGGCCTGTGCCTCCTGCTGCTGAAGTCCGACGGGCGCACGGCCGAACCGGCCCCCGCGCCGCGCGCGGTCGCGGGCTCCGACCGGTTCCTCGTCGAGGAGGTGAAGGCCCGGTCCGAACTGATGAAGAACCTGCGGTACCTGTCCGACGAGGTGGGGGGCCGGCTCACCGGGTCCGCGAACCTCGAAAAGGCGAACAAGTGGACCGCCGAGAAGATGAGGGCCTACGGCCTCGAAAACGTGCGCCTCGACCCGTGGGAGATTCCCTACGGGTGGCAGCGCGGCAAGGCGGAAATGAAGATAGTCGAGCCCGACACCGGGCGCTCGCTGCTCGTCGCGTCCCGCGGGTGGGTGCCGGGTACGAAGGGCCGGGTGACCGGCGCCGTGGTGCTGCTGAAGGCCCGCAGCAAGGCCGACCTGCAAGGGTACAAGGGCAAGCTCAAGAACGCCGTAGTGCTGCTGTCGGCCCCGGCGGACGTCAAGCCGGTCACCGACCTCGGCTACGGCCCGGGCGGGGGCGGGAAGAAAGGCCCGCCCAAGAAGGACGAGCCGAAGTCCGAACCGAAGAAGGACGAGGCGCAGCGCGGCATGCCGGCGGCGCGCGAGGCGACCGGGGTCGGCGCCGGGTCGTGGCGCCGCGACGAACTCCAGCCCGGCGCCGCGTTCACCACCGAACTGCTCGCCTTTCTGAAGGAGGAGGGCGTGGCGTGCGAGGTGACCGACAGCGCCAAGCCGCACGGACTGCTGGTCACCACCGGCGGGTGGGGCTCGCGGGACCGGGCCGCGGCCGAGGCCGGGCTCGCCCGCGTGTTCATGGCGCACGAGCACTACGCCCTGCTGTACCGGCTGGCGTCCCGCGAAAAGGCGGTGACGCGCGTGGAGGTCGAGATCGAGAACACGTTCGTGCCCGGGCCGGTGGTGGTGTACAACACGGTCGGCGAGGTCCGCGGGTCCGAGAAGCCCGACGAAATCGTGGTCGTGGGCGCGCACCTCGACTCGTGGGAACTGGGCAGCGGCACCACCGACAACGGCACCGGCAGTTGCGTGGTGCTGGAGACCGCCCGGGCCGTCGCGGCGCTGGCGAAGGGCGGGCAGCGGCCCAAGCGCACCATCCGGTTCTGCCTGTTCAGCGGCGAGGAGCAGGGCCTGTACGGGTCGAAGAAGTACGTGGAGAAGTACAAGGACCAACTCCCCAAGCACTCGGTCGCGCTGGTTCACGACACCGGCACCGGGAAGGTTATGGGGTTCGGCACGCAGGGGCGGAAGAGCGTCATCCCCGTACTGGAGCCGGAGCTGGAGGCGCTGAAGGCCCTGGACGGGTGGAAGGGGCTGGACACCGGCGGGCTGGGCGGCACCGACCACCTGCCGTTCGAGGCGGCCGGGGTGCCCGGGTTCGCGTGCCGGCAGGAGATGGACGAGTACCGGCTCACGCACCACACCCAGAGCGACACGTTCGACAAGGCGAAGGAGCCGAACCTGATCCAGGGCGCGCAGGTGATGGCGGTGACCGCGGTCCGCGTCGCCAACCTGCCGGACCTGCTCCCGCGGAAGTAGTGTGACAGCGGGTTCCCCGGCGCGGCCGCGCCGGGGAACGGTGGAGGCCCTCTCGTGCCCACGGTCGCCGAGTTCGCGTCGTACCTGGAGCGGTTCGCCCCGTGCGCGACCGCCGCGGAGTGGGACAACGTCGGGTTGCTCCTGGGCGACCCCGGCGCGCCGGTGGCGAAGGTGCTGACGTGCCTCACGCTCACGCCCGACGTGGTCGAAGAGGCGGTGCGCGGCGGCGCGAATCTGATCGTCGCGCACCACCCCATCCTCTTTCGGGGGGCGAAGAAGCTGCCCCTCGGCTCGCCGGACGGTAGGGTCGTCCTCCCGCTCGCGCGGGCGAACATCGCGGTGTACTCGCCGCACACCGCGTTCGACAACTGTGTGGGCGGGATCAACGACTCCCTGTGCGCGCGGCTCGGGGTCGTGGACGCGGCCCCGCTGCGGCCGCGCGACGCCCAGCGGCAGTGCAAGCTCGTGGTGTTCGTGCCCGACGTGGACCTGCAGAAGGTGTCCGGCGCGCTGTTCGAGGCCGGGGCGGGCCTGATCGGCGAGTACCGCGAATGCAGCTACCGGATCGCGGGCACCGGCACGTTCTTCGGCACCGCCGGCACCAACCCGACCGTCGGGCACAGGGGCCGGCGCGAGGAGGTCGGCGAGTGGCGGCTGGAGGTCGTCGTTCCGGAGCCACTCGTTTCGGCGGCCATCGCTGCGGTGCGTCGCGCGCACAGCTACGAGGAGCCGGCCTTCGACGTGTACCCGCTGAAGGCGCTCCCCGCGGGCGGGGAGGGGCGCATCGGCGCCCTCCAGCAGCCGACCACCCTGGGCGAGTTGGCGACGCGCGCGAAGGCCGCGCTGAGCGCGACCGCGGTGCAACTCGTGGGCGACCCGGCGCGCCCGGTGCGCACGGTGGCGCTCGCGTGCGGCGCGGCCGGCGAGTTCCTGTCCGACGCGGTCAGCCGCAAGGCCGACGTGTTCCTCACCGGCGAAGTGCGGTTCCACGACGCGCTGGCCGCGCGCGGCGCGAACGTCGGGCTGATCCTGCCCGGGCACTACGCGAGCGAGCGCCCGGCCGTCGAAGACCTGGCGGCGCGGCTCGCGCGCGACATCCCCGGGGTGACCGCGTGGGCCAGCCGGGCCGAGCGCGATCCGCTCGCCGTGGTTTGACCGGCCCCTGTTGACTTCGCCCCTGCCCGACGTTATTGACTGCGGCCCACGCAAGGAAGCGGGAGGCTCCGAATGAGTCTGCGGCGCGTGCTGATCGCGGCGGTGGCGGTGTGCGGGCTGTGCGTCTGGGGGTTCGCTCGCAGCGAGACCGGACCCGACGCGCGTGAGACGGACGCGCGCGTGACCGGGGGCGGCGGCGACAACTACGACGAGGCCGCCGCCCGGTACCGCTCGAACCAGTGCCGGCACTGGCGGCAACTGGCCACCGGCGCAACCGCGTCGGCCCACTGAGCGCACCTGTTGTGCGGGCGGTATGATGACGCGGGGTTCCCTCCGCGCTCCGTTCGGTTCCGCACATGGCGCTGATTCACATCGATCCGGTTCCGCCGCGGTGCTCGCCCGGCGTGCTGCTCGCGTTCGTCTGCGGGCACGGCAACATCGACTCCAGGCACATCGGGAAGATCGCGCTCGTCGGGCGCGGCGCGACGGTCGAGGTGCCCGACGCGAGGGCGGCGGCGCTCGTCGGCAGGCTCGACGGGGCCACACTGCAGGACCGGCCGGTGCGGGCCCGGTTCGCGGGCAAAGCGGACTTCACCGACAAGAACCACCTCGCCAACCTGTCCAACCTGCTCGACCTCGAAGCGAGGGCGGAACAGGAAGAGGCCCGGCGGCGCGCCCGGGCGGACGAAGGGGCCGCGGTGGGCGACGGCTCCACGCTGACGCGACTGGCGCTCCGCGACGCCGAGTTCGGTCTCGGCGGGCGACTGCTCCTCACCTTCGGGCGGAAGGCCCCGAACGAACCGCTGCCGCCGTCGCGCCTCGGCCCCGGGTCGCCGGTGCTACTGACGCAAACGAACGTGAATCGCCGGGTGCCGTCGTACCGTGGGGTGATCTACGACCGCGACGCCGCGACCGTCGGCGTGGCCATCGACCCGCCGGACGACGAACTCCCTGATGAAGCGGTGTGGCGCCTGGACCTGTCACCGGACGAGGTGTCGCGCCTGCGCCAGCAGGACGCGCTCCGCCGCGCCGCGAGCGCGACGGGGGATCGGCTCGCGGAACTGCGTGAGGTGCTGCTGGGGGAGGGAGAAAGGCAACCTCT
>JBJSXS010000443.1:0-5144 GCA_046086545.1 Gemmata sp. | reverse complement strand
CAGCCCCGACGACCTTCGACTCAGATCAACGCCTCAATCGGCTTGCCCTTCGAGAGCGTGAACGGGCGCCCGCCCTGGTCGTGCTCCTCCTTCGAGCTGTCGATCCCCAGGCAGTGGTACACGGTCGCGGTGAAGTCGGCCGGCGTCACCGGGTCTTTCGCCGGGCGCCCGGCGATCTTGTCGGATGTACCGTACACCTGCCCGCCCTTGATCCCGCCGCCGGCGAGCAGGATGCTGTAGCACTCGGGCCAGTGCTCGCGGCCGGCGTTGCTCTTGGTGATCTTCGGCGAGCGCCCGAACTCCGCGGCCACCACCACGAGTGTCTCGTCCAGTTTGCCGCTCGCGTCGAGGTCGGTCATCAGCGCGTGGAACGCCTTGTCGAACGGCGGCACCAGGTCGTCCTTGTGCGCGGTGAAGTTGTTCCAGTGGGTGTCCCAGGCGAACCCGTTGATGCCCTGCGTCCGCTGCCAGTTGCACTGCACGAGGCGCACGCCCGCATCCAGCAGACGCTTGCCGAGCATCACCGATTGGCCGAAGAGGTTGCGGCCGTACCGCTCGCGCTCCCGCGCGGGCGCGCCGGCGAGATCGACCGCCCTCTTCACGGCGTCCGACGAGATCACTTCGACGGCCTTCGCCTGCGAATCGCGAATGGTGCCGCTCGCGGCGAGTTTGTTGAGCGAATCGGTTTCCGCGTTCAGCTGCTCCACGAGCGACAGCCGGCGCTTCAGCGCGTCCGGGGACTCGTTCGCCACCAGCGGAATGTGATCCAGTTTGAAGTTGTCGTCGTTCGGGTTCCCGCCGGTGTACAGGGGGTCGTACTTCGGCCCGAGCGCGCCGGCGAACTGCCCGGCGCGGCGCCCGCCGGCCACGTCCATGCGGTGCGGCACGATGGCCCACGCCGGGAGCGGGCTCTTGCCGGGGGCGATCTTCGCCACGCACGCGCCCATGTGCGGCATGTCCTGCCGCGTCATGTTGTTCACCTCGGGCACGCCGCCGGGGTACGGGTACCCGGTGAACATCCAGTACGACCCGCGGCCGTGGTCGTTGTGCTCGTGCCACATCGTGCGCACCAGCGCGCTCTTGTGCATCCACTTCGCGGCGTTCGGCAGCAGCTCCGTGAAGCGCACGCCGGGCAGCGTGGTTTGAACGGTGGTGAACGGGCCGCGAATGTCGTCGGGCGCGTCCGGCTTCGGGTCGAACGTGTCGAGCTGGCTGTGCCCGCCGCTCAGGTACAGGATGATGCAGTTCTTCGCCCGCCCGAAGCTTTTGGGCGTTTCGCCCGCGGCGCGTGCCGGGGCCGCCAGCATCGGGAGCGACAGGCCGCCGAGCGCGACCCCGCCGACGCGGAGCAACTCGCGGCGGTCCACCGGCGACGAACCCCACAGGTTCAGCATGGCGCACTCCGACTTGCGATCTTGGCGGGAGAACGGTGTTCCCGGGCAGGCATTTCCGGCGTGCAATCGGCCCACCCCGAGTGTACCATGAACGGGGCTGTTCCCGCCAGCGGTTTTCTTTCCCGCTTGTATCGGCCCGCCGGGCCGAGCGCTCTACCGGCCACTCCGACACTCCCATGCGCCAACTCGCCGCGCTCGTTCTCGCGCTCGCAAGCCCGCTCGCCGCCGGCGCGCAGGGGTTCGTGGAGAGCGTGTCGCCGCCGGTGGCCGAGCGCGGGAAGACCACGCGCGTCACCTTCGTCGGCAAGAACCTCGGCGCGGCGCTCGACGTGTGGTCGTCGCTCCCGGCCGGGGCGCTCGGCGCGAAGCCGGAGTCGAGCGCGCCGGACAAGCTGGTGTTCGACGTCACCCTGAGCGCGGACGCCCCGGTCGGCGTGTGCGGCCTCCGGCTCGCCACCCGCGACGGCCTCACGAACGCGGTCCTGTTCCACGTCGAAGACCTTCCGGTGAAGGGGCGGACCGCCGCGGACCAGCCGGTGCCGCTCGCGCCGCCGGCGTGCGTGTGGGGCACGTTCGGGGAGGGCACGCTCGACCGCTACACGATCGCCGTGAGCGCGGGCGAGCGGGTCGCCTTCGAGTGCGTGGCGAACCGGCTCGGGAAGGACGCCGACCCGCTCCTCGTTGTTCGCGACGCGCACGGCCAGTTCGTGCTCGAGCGCGACAACGACCCCGGGCTGTACTTCGACTTCCGCTTCACGCACACGTTCGAGAAGGCCGGCACGTACACGCTGGAGGTGCGCGACGCGCGCCTCCGCGCGAGCGGGCACCACCACTACATCCTGCGCGCGGGCCGGTTCCCGGCGGACCGCGTGGTCGCGGAGTCGGCGCGGGCCGGCACCGGGCGCCTGCCGGGGCCGTTCGTGCGCCCGATCCGGCGCGCGGGCGACGCCGGGTCCGCGTGGGTGCCGGTGACCGCGACCGAACTGCCCGTCGCCGTCGCCCGCGACTTCGATGAAGGGCGCGACGCCGCGATCGCGCAGGCGACCAGCGGCCCGGTCCAGGTCGCGCACCTCTTCTCCCCGTGGCGGGCCAACCCGTTTCTCGCGCTCGAGCGCTCCATCGTAATCGGGAGCGCACAGGCGACGCCCGCGCCCGTGCCCGGGGTGCTGTGCGGCGTGCTGAACCGGCCCGGGCGCCGCGCGGTGTTCGCGGCGCAACTGGAGAAGGGGCAACGGGTCTTCCTGCGCGCCGAAGCGAAGGCGCTGAACTCGCCCGCGGACCTCGAGCTGACGGTCACCGACCGCGCCGGGCGCGAGCAGCGCCGCGGGCAGGAGAGCCGCGACGGCGAGGTCGCGCTCGACTTCACCGCGCCCGCGGCCGGCACCTACGGCATCGCGGTGCGCGACACCCTGCGCGACGGCGGCGAGTCCCACGCGTACCGAATCACGGTGCGCACCGACCCGTTCCCGCCCGCGGTGACCGCCGAGGTCGAGGGGCTGACGGTTCCGCAGAAGAACTACCAGATCGTGCCGCTCACGGTCGCGCGCGGCGACAGCAAGGGGCCGATCACGCTCTCGCTCGCGGGCGACGCGGCCGGACTGAAGCTCACCCCGGGCACCATCGGGGAGGGCGAGACCGCGGTCGTGTGCCGGCTCGAAGCGACCGGGGCCACGCCGCCCGGCCTGCAGACGGTTCAGATCGTCGGCGAGTGCGGCGGCGAGAAGTTCCTGGTGCGCACCCGCCCGCTCATCGACAAGAGGTACCAGAACGTAGACCTCATCCCGATCGCGCTGCGCGAGGACCAGACGCGCCTGCCGCCCGCGCTCACCGACCGCTTCGCGGTGCAGGTCACGCCCCCGGCGCCGTTCACCTTCGAGCTACCCGAGAGCGTTGTCAGGCTCCCGCGCTACCAGGCCGCGCCGGTCCCGCTGGTCACCACCCGCGCCGACGGCTTCGACGGCCCGGTCGCCTTCACCGCGACCGGCGGCCAACTGGCCGACAAGAGCGAGGGCCGCACCCGCGTGTACGCCGAGTTCCCCGAACTGGCCGCCGACCAACTGACCGGCGCCGGCCGCGTGGTGTCGAAGATCCTGTCGAACATCGGGAAGACCCGCATCGAGGTGGCCGCGACCGGCACGCACCAGGGCCGCCGGGTGACGCTGCTCCGCACGTTCGAGTTGGACCTGGGCCACGCGTACGCGGTGAAGTCCGATACGCCGAAGGTCGCGCTGCTGCCGGGCGAGTCCGCGAAGGTGAAGCTCGCGGTCGATCGCGTCAGGACGTTCGACGGGCCGGTGACCTTGCACCTGAGCCCGATGCAAGGGCTGGACGCGCCCGAGGTGGTGGTCATCCCGAAGGGCCAGACGGCGACCGAGTTCGAGGTGAAGGCGGCGGCGGACGCTCAGGCGCGTAAGCAGAACTGGCAACTGACCGCGACCGCTGACGTCAGCGGCTTCGAGGAGGAGTTGCGCGCGGCGCCGGTCGAGATCGAGGTCAAGAAGGTCGAAGTGCCCAAGAAGAAGTAACCGCCGCCGTGTCCCCGCGACCCGAAGCGGGGCGCGCCGCAGGTGGCACCGGAGTTGTGCCGCCGGCGCCCCCGGCTGCACGAAAGGTGAGGATCGCGATGTTGCGCTTCTGTGTCGTTACCGCAATCGCTCTCGCGCCCTCGCTCGCGCGCGCCGCCGACGCGGAGCCGGTGCCGTTCCGCACGGACGTTATCGCGGCGCTGTCGCGCGCGGGGTGCAACAGCGGCGCGTGCCACGGCTCCCCTCAAGGTAAGAACGGGTTTCGCCTGTCGCTCCGCGGGCAAGACCCGGACCTCGACCTCGCCACGCTCACGAAGGAACTCGGGGGGCGCCGCGTCAACCGGCAGGCGCCGGAGGACAGCCTCGTGCTGTTGAAGGGCGCGGGCCGCGTCGCGCACGGCGGCGGGCAGTTGTTCGGCGTCGAGAGCGTCGCGTACCGAACGGTCGCGCGGTGGATTGCCCAGGGCGCGAAGGACGACAGGCCGTCGCCGCTGGTGAGGCTCGAAGTCACGCCCGGCGGGCGGCGGCTCGGCCCGGCGAACCCGGGGGCGCAACTGAGGGCCATCGCGCACTTCGCCGACGGCGCCGCGCGCGACGTGACCGCGCTCACGGTGTTCACCACCGGCGACGGCCCCGCGAAGGTCACGCCGGACGGGCTGGTGACGTTCGCGCGCACCGGCGAGGCGTCGGTGCTGGCGCGCTACCTGACCGGCATCACCAGCGCGCGGTTCAGCTTCGTGCGGCCGGACGACACATTTGCGTTCCGCGCGCCCGTCGCGAATAATGTCATCGACGCCGCGGTGTTCGCCAAGCAAAAGGAGATGCAACTGCTCCCGGCCGCGGTGGCCGCGGACGAGGTGTTCCTGCGCCGCGCCTACCTCGACACCATCGGCACGCTGCCCGCGCCCGACGAGGCCGCCGCGTTCCTCGACTCCAAGGAGGCGGACAAGCGCGCGAGGCTCATCGACGCGCTCCTCGCGCGCGAGGAGTTCGCGTACTTCTGGGCGCTCAAGTGGGCCGACGTGCTCCGCGGCAGCCCGACCACGATCAGCGAGCGCGGGGTCCACAGTTTTCACCGCTATCTGGTGCAGAGCGTCAGGGACGACAAGCCGGTCACCGCCTTCGCGCGCGAACTGATCACCGGCACCGGTAACACGCTCCACAAGCCCGCGGCGAGCTTCTACCGCGTGGCCCGCACCCCCGAGGACGCGGCCGAGGCCGCGGC
>JBJSXS010000442.1:0-3611 GCA_046086545.1 Gemmata sp. | reverse complement strand
CCCCCGCGCCGCGGGCGAGCGCCCCGGGGACAGCGAGCGGGTGAGCGCCGCGTTTGCCTTTGTCCTTGTGTTGCGCGCGGGCGGGGCGATAATCGGGCACAACCCACCCTGCGGAGTCAACCCATGCGCTCACCTCCTTCGCGCCGCACGTTCCTGAAGTCCACCGCCGCGGCCGGTGCTGCACTCGCCGCACCGCGGTTTCTGAAGGCCCGCAACGCGAACGAGAAGCTGAACATCGCGATCATCGGCGCCGGCGGGCGCGGGGCCGCGAACCTCAAGGGCGTCGAGGGCGAGAACATCGTCGCCCTGTGCGACGTGAACAGCACCGCGGTGGGGGCCGCGGCCGCGAAGCACACGAAGGCCGCGAAGTTCACCGACTTCCGGCAACTGTTCGACAAGGCCGCGAAGACCTTCGACGCGGTGGTGGTGAGCACCTGCGAACACACGCACGCGTTCGCAACCCTGCGCGCGCTGGAGTCGGGCAAGCACGTGTACTGCGAGAAGCCGCTCACGCACAACATCTGGGAGGCGCGGGTCATCCGGGAGGCCGCGGGGAAGACGAAGCTCGCAACTCAGATGGGCACGCAGATTCACGCGGGGGACAATTACCGCCGCGTGGTGGAGCTGGTTCAAAGCGGCGCCATCGGCCCCGTGCGCGAGGCTCACGTGTGGGTCGGGCGCGCGTGGGGGTTGCAGTCCGAAGAGGAGGCGAAGGCCAACAAGGACATCGTGTACGTCACCGAGCGACCGAAGGAGGGCGTGAAGCCGCCGGCGGAACTCGACTGGGACCTGTGGCTCGGGCCGTGTGTCGAGCGCCCGTTCAACCCGGTGTACGTGCCGGGCCCGAAGTGGTACCGGTGGTGGGACTTCGGCAACGGCACCATGTCCGACCTGGGTTCGCACTGGAACGACCTGCCGTTCTGGGCGCTCAAGCTGAAGGCGCCGACGGCGGTGGAGGCGAGTGGCCCGAAGCCGCACCCGGAGATCGCGCCCGCGTCGATGCAGGCCACTTACGAGTTCCCGGCGCGCGGCGAAATGCCGGCGGTCAAGGTGACGTGGTACCAGGGGGCGAACAAGCCCGCGCTGCTGGCGGAGAAAAAGGTCCCGCAGCTCGGCAGCGGGGTGCTGTTCGTCGGGGACAAGGGGATGCTCCTATCCGACTACTCGAAGCACGTCCTCCTGCCGGAGAAGCAGTTCACCGACTTCGCGCGGCCCAGGCCGTTCATCGAGAAGTCGCTCGGCCACTACGCCGAGTGGGTTCACGCGTGCAAGACCGGTGCGCCGACCACCTGCAACTTCGAGTACGCCGGGTGGCTCACCGAGTCGAACCACCTGGGCAACGTCGCGTTCCGCGTCGGCAAGCGGCTCGAATGGGACGCCGCCGTGATGAAGGCGACGAACTGCCCCGCGGCCGACCAGTTCGTCCGCCGCGAGTACCGCAAGGGGTGGACGCTGGTGTGACTACAAGTGTTCGGCGTTCGGTGTTCGGCGTTCAGTGTAGCACCGCGGGCCGGGGCTGCTGACCACCGAGCGCCGAGCGCTGTTCGTAAGGGACCCGCCCCCGATGTTCACCACCGACAGCATCCCGGTTCAGAACCCGACCGCGAGCGACGAAGAGTATTCGGCGCTGTGGGGCGTCGCCGGGCCGGTCGCGAAGCAGTCACTTTGGCTCGTACATGGCCTCTCGCGGCGCTGGGAGGACTTCAGTCCCATCATCGCCGATCTCACCGTGTGGTGGCACGTGCACGCGTACTCGCACCGCGGCCACGGCGAGTCGGCCCGCACGCCGGGCGCGTACCGCGTCGCGGATTACGTGGCCGACCTCGCAGCCGCGGTGAAGGAGGCCCGCAAGGAGTGCGTGCTAGTGGGGCACTCACTCGGCGCGCTGGTGTCGCTCGGCGTGGCCGCGCGGGTGCCGGACCTCGTGAGCGCCGTTGTGCTGCTCGACCCGCCCGGGCCGCACTTCCTGTCGCGCATCGATAGCACGCCCTACGGCACCATCTGGCCCGCGCTGCAGAAGCGGGCCGGGCGGAAGGACGTTGGGGCCGTCGCCCGCGAGCTGGCGGACCTGCGCGTCCCCTCTCCGAAAGGTGACGCGCGACTGGGGGACGAGCGCGACGCCGCCTCTTTGCGGTTCGTCGCGCGGTGCCTCCGCGACCTCGACCCCGCCGTGTTCGACCCGCCGCTCAACAAGGTGTGGCTCGACCGGTTCGACGTGTTCGCGGCGGCGAAGCAGGTGAAGTGCCCGACGCTGCTGGTCGTGGCCGACCCCGCGCTCGGCGGGATGCTCCCGCCCGAGGACGCGCGCCCGCTGGCCGCGGCGCTGCCCGACTGCGCGCGGGTGGACCTGCCCGGCGTCGGTCACCTCGTCCACTGGCAGGACACGCCCGCCACGCTGCGCCTGCTGCACGGGTTCCTGGGCTCGCTGTGAGGCCGCCCAAACGGGCCCCGCCCGCGGGGGGAGCGGCAAACCGAAACCTTCCCTTGCGGGCGCGGCCCGGTCCGACACGAACACCCCCATGAAACTCGCCACCGGCACCACGGTCATTGCGAACGGCACCCTCCTCGATGGCCGCGGCGGGCCGCCCGTGCGCGGCGGCGCGGTGCTCGTGCGCGACGGCCGCGTCGCTTACGCCGGCCCCGAAGGAGCGATGCCCGCGGTCACGCGCGACGCCCCGCGCATTGATGCGAAGGGCGGCACCATCATGCCGGGCCTGGTGGAAGCGCACTTCCACCCGACGTACTTCAACGTCGCGGCGCTCGAAGACCTCGACATCAAGTACCCGGTCGAGTACGTCACGCTGCTCGCGGCCGCGAACGCGAAGCTCGCCCTCGAATGCGGCTACACCGCCGCCCGCAGCGGCGGGAGCCTGTTCAACATCGACGTGTGGCTGAAGAAGGCGGTTGAGAACGATGTCTGCCCCGGGCCGCGCCTGTCCGCGAGCGGGCGCGAGATCTGCGGCGTCGGCGGGCTGATGGACTGGAACCCGGACTACCGCAAGATCGGGATGGACGGCCTGGTGCTGCTGGTGAACGGCGCCGACGAGGCCCGCTCCGCGGTTCGCAAGCTGGTGAAGGACGGCGTCGAGTGGGTGAAGACGTACCCCACCGGCGACGCCGCGGCCCCTGACACCAACGATCACCACACCCTCTGCATGACGTTCGAGGAGATGCACGCGGTCGTCGCCACCGCCCACAACCACAAGCTGAAGGTGACCGGCCACTGCCGCGCGACGGCGGGCATCAAGAACGCGCTCCGGGCCGGGTACGACGCCATCGAGCACGGCACGTTCATCGACGACGAAGGGTTGGAGCTGCTGCTCAAGCGCGACGTGCCGTGCGTCCCGGCGCTGTACTTCGAGCTTGCGAGCGTGGAACGCGGGAAGGAGTTCCGCTTGCCGCAGAAGGTCATCGACGGCCACAAGGAAACGCTGGAGGGCGGCGCCGAGAGTGCGCGACGCATACTGAAGGCCGGCGGGCGCCTGGGCATGGGCGGCGACTACGGGTTCGCGTGGAACCCGCACGGCGACTACGCCCGCGAGCTGACGTTCTTCGTGAGGTACGTCGGCCTGACGCCGCTGGAGGTGGTCACGTGCGCCACCCGCACCGGG
>JBJSXS010000441.1:0-3616 GCA_046086545.1 Gemmata sp. | reverse complement strand
AACTACTACTACGGCGTGCGGCCCGGGACGGTGGGCGGGACCGGCCAGGGGATCGGGGCCCCGTTCACCACGGGCGGCGCGAACCGGATGCCGTACTTCCCCCAGGCGGCGTTCGCCCCCGACCCGCTCCAGCCGGCCGAGCTGGGCCAAGGCAACGTGCTACCGCCGGCCGGGCACCCGACCGCGTTCAACTACACCGGCGGGTACTTCCCGGTGCCGTTCGGCAACCGCGGCGGGCAGCGCCCGGGGCTGACGGGGATCGGGAACACGCCGCGCCGCTAGCGGCTCTCGGGGACACGGACGGACGACCGGTTACGGAGTGACCGGGCCACAGGCGCACTCTCAGGGACGAGGTTATGCGGACTATCGTTGGCGTGATTGGCGTGCTGGGGTTGGGCGTGACGGTCGCCGCGGCACAACCGCCGCGCGAGCGGGCGGCCGCGTTGCGGCCGCCCGAACCGGTGCGGCCCGGTGACGTACCCGCGAGCGCCCGAGGGGTCGCCGACGACTTCCCGCCGGCGCCGCTGGAAAGCACGCCGGTCACAAGGGGGCCGAGCCGCGCGCCAGCGCAGGGCGGTCCGGCGTGGCTCTACGACTCCGGTGTGCAACCGGCCGCCGGTCTGGGGAACAAAGCCGGCGTACGGACCCTCGCGACGCCGGCGCCGGCGAGCGCGTTCAAGGACGAGCAACCGGTCGCACCCAAGACGCCCGATAAGCAGAAGAGCGGACCCACGGCGGCCGCTCCGGCGCGACAGGCGTCGACCCAGCCGCCGGTACCGCCGACCGCGGAAACCCCGTATCGCGGCACCGGCCCGAGCGGCGCGCCCGTGTACGCCGGCCCGCCCGCATACCGGTGGTACGGGTGGGGCACGGTGACGCCCGGGGCCAACCAGTTCGCGCCGAACGGCCAGTACCCGAAGGCGTCCGCCAACTGGTACGCGATCACCGGAGCCACCCCGGGCGCGTTCCCGGTACCGGTGATGAACCCGCTCCGCAACCCGCCGGGCACTGAACCGCCCGACTACGGCACCGCCCGCGCGTCGTACGCGCCGCCGGCCCAGCCCCTTCAGGCGCAGCAGCAGCAGGTGCAGCAGTACCAGCCGCCGCGCCTGCAGACATCGGCACCGATCGCGAACCGCCCGGAGCCGCCGAGGTTCGGGAACACCGCCGACGCCAAGGTCGTGCCACCGCCGAGCCTGCTCCCGCCCCCGCCCGCGATGACCCCGCCCGCGCCGGCGGCGGTAACGGTCCCGAAGCTGACCCCGCCCCCAAGCATGCCCGCGCTCGCGGAGCCCGTCGTGTCCGAGCCGGTTTCGGCCAAAGTTCCGGTGCCCGCACCCGCGCCGCTGCTCCCGCCAGCGGTCCCCAAGCCGGAACCGCTGTCGGCCGCGCCGCCGGTGCTTACTCCGCTTCCGGTCGCAGTTCTCGTGGCGGAACCGGCAAAGCCCGTGGTCCCGCCCGGCCCGCTGCCGGTCTCGGTGACCGAAGAGCCGAAGGGCGAACAACCCAAGCCGGTCGAACCGGTACGTGCGGTGAAGCCCGAAGGGCCCAAGGCCGATGACACGCGGTGGCAGACGGCGCCCGACCCGGCCGCACCGCCACCGGGCACCTGGGCGCCCGCGGCCACCCCGCTGCCGGTCAACTCGAACAACGCGACCCCGTCGTGGAAGTCCGGGGCCGCGCCCGCGAGTCCGGTCGTGGCCCGTGCGCAGATGCCCGACGCCGAGGCCGACCCGATTGCCGGCCTCATCAAGGTGATGTGCCGCGGGCGCGCCGAGGGCGTGGACGTGCGCTACTCCAGTGCCAAAAAGCTCATGGTGTGCTTCGAGGTGCGGACCGCGCCCGATGCGCAGAAGCTCGTGAGCGAAATCAGCAAGCGGCCGGAACTGGCCCCGTACCAGATCGATTTCTGTGTCGTCGTGAAGTGACCGGCGAGCCCCGGCCGCCAGTGTAGGGTGACCCCAGTCAGGACGCGACCCCGGCCTTGCGGTCGGGGTTCGCCGTAGAATCTTCCGCATGGCGCTCACCAAGTTAGTCGGCGGAACCGTTTACGACCCCGCAAACGACGTAGACGGCGAGGTCCGCGACCTGTGGCTCGACGGCGGGAAGGTCGTCGAGCCGCCCGCCGATCCCGCCGCTCTCCCGCTCCGCACATTCGATCTCTCGGGGTTGGTCGTCATGCCGGGCGGCGTGGACATGCACGCGCACATCGCCGGGCCGAAGGTGAACGTCGCGCGCAAGCTGCGCCCCGAAGACCGCCGCGACAGCCCGACGTTCCCGCGGACCGACCTGCTCCGCTCGGGCACGCGCGGCAGCACCCCGACCACGTTCACCACGGGCTACCTGTACGCCGGGCTGGGTTACACCAGCGTGTTCGACGCGGCCATCCCGCCCCTCGGCGCCCGGCACACACACGAAGAGTTTCACGACACCCCCGTCATTGACAAGGGCTTTTACGTCCTCGTCGGAAACAACCACTACCTAATGGACCAACTCGGGCGCGGCGAACCCGAGCGCGCCCGCGCCTTCTGCGGGTGGCTCCTGAACGCCACCCGCGGATACGCGCTCAAGGTGGTGAACCCCGGCGGTGTCGAGGTCTGGAAGCAGGGCGGGAGCGGGCTCGCGCACCTCGATGACGAGGTGCCCGGGTTCGGGGTGTCGCCCCGCGCGATCGTCTGCGCGGTGGCCCGCGCCGCGGACGAGTTGGGGTTGCCGCACCCGGCACACATCCACTGCAACCAACTCGGCATGCCCGGCAACTGGACAACCACGCTCGACACCATGAGAGCTGTGGACGGGCACCGCGGGCACTTGACCCATATCCAGTTTCACAGCTACGGCGGCGGCCCCGACGATCAGGGCACCTTCTGCTCGAAAGTGCCGCAACTCGCAGAATACGTGAACGCGCACGCCAACCTGACGGTCGACGTGGGGCAAGTGTTGTTCGGCGAAACGACCTCGATGACGGGCGACGGCCCGCTCGGGCACTTCCTGCACAAGGTCACCGGGCGCAAGTGGTTCAACGGCGACACCGAGTGCGAGGGCGGGTGCGGGATCGTGCCCATCGTTTACAAGGAGAAGAGCTTCGTTCACGCGCTCCAGTGGGCCATCGGGCTGGAGTGGTATCTGCTCGTGAAAGACCCGTGGCGGGTGGCGATGAGCACCGACCACCCGAACGGCGGATCGTTCCTCGCGTACCCCGAAATTTGCGCGCTCTTGATGAGCCGCGACTACCGGCGCGAGGTGCTCAAGCGCCTGCCGGAGAGGCTGCGCGCGGCCTGCACGCTTTCCGACCTGGAGCGCGAGTACACGCTGTCGGAAATCGCCGTCGTGACACGCGCCGGCCCGGCGCGGATGCTCGGCCTGCCCCACAAAGGGCACCTCGGCGTGGGTGCGGACGCGGACGTGACCGTGTACACCCCGGGTAGCGACCTCAAGGCGATGTTCGAGCTGCCGCGGTTCGTCTTCAAGGGTGGCGAGCTGGTGGTCGAGCACGGCGAGATTCGCGGGGTGCCGTTCGGGCCTTCTATGGCCGTGAAGCCCACCTTCGACGCCGGCGCGGTGCCGCACATCCGCCGGTGGTTCGAGGGCGCGTACTCGCTGTCGTTCGACAACT
>JBJSXS010000440.1:0-3795 GCA_046086545.1 Gemmata sp. | reverse complement strand
CACACGCTCTCCGTCGGCGACGGGCCGGCGCGGTGGGACTTCCAGGTCGAGCGCTGGATCGACCCCGCCGCCCTAGGCTGGATCTCCGGGGACCACCACATCCACGCCGCCGGGTGCGCGCACTACACGAACCCCACCGAGGGGGTGCTGCCCGAACACATGTTTTTATACGTCAAGGGCGAAGCGCTCAATGTCGGTTGCTGCCTCACCTGGGGGCCGTGCTACGACTACCAGCGCAAGTTCTTCGACCCGAAGCCGTGGGAGCGGAGCGAGCCGTTCACCATCCTCAAGTATGACGTGGAGGTGTCCGGGTTCGGCTCGCAGGCGCTCGGGCACGTCTGCTTACTCAACCTGCGCGACCAGACCTACCCCGGGTCCGACGGCACGAAGACCAAAGGCTGGCCCACCTGGACGACGCCGCTGATGAGGTGGGGCAAGGAGCAAGGCGCCGTGACCGGGTACGCGCACTCCGCGAACGGTCTCGGCGTCAACCCGAAGGAGGCCCCGAAGCGCCTGCTCGCGGCCCTCGACGCCAACAGCGACGGCCTCATCAGCAAGGACGAAGCGCGGACCGGCTGGTGGCCGCTCCCGGAACCGTTCGCGACCATCGACGCCGACGCCGACGGCAGCATCAGCCTCGCGGAACTGACCCGGAGCGTCGAGCGGACCGCCGACAAGTTCCCGAACACGAACGTCCCGAACATGGACGGGATCGGCGCGCAGGAGATCTGCGTTACCACCGCGCTGGGCGTGTGCGACTTCATCAGCGCGATGGACACCGCGCGCGGGCTGGAGTGGAACTGCTGGTACCACCTCATGAACTGCGGGTTCCCGCTGAAGGCCAGCGGCGAGACCGACTTCCCGTGCATCAGCGGCAGCCGCGTCGGGCAGGGCCGCGTGTACGTTCAACTCGGCAAGAAGACCGATCTGGTGGACTACACGCAGTGGTGCAAGGGCATCCAGCAGGGCCGCTCGTACGTGTCCGACGGCTACGCCCACGCGCTGGCGTTCACGGTTGGCGGCACCGCTCCGGGGTTCGGCGACGTGAAGCTCGCGGCCCCCGGGGCGGTGAAGGTTTCCGCGAAGGTGGCGTTCGCGCGCGACGTGGCGCTGGGAACGGCGCCCGGGGCGCAGCCCCCGACGGGGGCCGCCCGCAAGGTCGAGCTGGTCGTGAACGGGAACGTGGTGGCGGCGAAGGACGTGCCCGCGGACGACCAGGTTCACGACCTCACGTTCGACGTGAACATCGAACAGAGCTCGTGGGTCGCGCTGCGGCACTTCCCGCAGATGCACACGAACCCGGTGACCGTGATCGTCGCCGACAAGCCGGTCCGCGCGAGCAAGGCGAGCGCGAAGTGGTGCGTCGGCGCGATCGAGCAGCTGTGGAAGGTCCGCGGGGCGGGCATCAAGGAAGACGAGCGGGCCGAGGCCGAAAGGACCTTCAAGAGGGCGATCGAGATTTACAAGAAGATCGCGGCCGAGGCGAGCGATCGGTAGCCGCCGACCCGTTCGCGGTGAGGGGCAAAATCTGCCGGCTGCCGCCGATCGCTTCTCGCCGCGAACTGGTCCCCCCGTTACGGGAGCGGGATGTCCTTGAACTCGAACGTCACCTCGTGCGTGACGGTGAGCCACTCGGTCAGCACGAGGCGTGTGGGCGGGCCGAGCTTCACCGGCCCGGGGCGCCCGGCGCGGCGGTCCTCGGGCCCGAACATCATCGTCATCTGCAGGCCCCCTTGAAGGTTGTTAGTTTGTTGGGGCCCGTAGCTGAAGTACCGGTTGCCGTTCTCGTCCGCCAGTTCCAGCCGCTGATGTATGTTGTGCGCCCACGCGTAGTCGTCCCCGCGGCGCGGGTCCACCGGGACGTGGCTCCGGGCGGTCACGTTCGCGGTGTACACGCCCTTCTGGTTCGCGTCCTCCTTGACCTCCGTCACCTCCAGGTCGGTGGAGCGGCCGTTGAACGTCCGCTTCGCCACCTTCAGCGGGTCCGGCACCACCACTTCCGGCACCGTGCCCGACAGCAGTTCCACCCGGACCTTGCCCTTCAGCGTTTTGATGCTCGTGGCGCCGCGGTCGCCGCGGACCAGGTTCACGCCCAGCGACAGGTTGTGCGACCGGCTGCCGTGGTTGTAGTACCCGGACCGGTACTCGTAGCCGCTCTGCTCGCGCGGCGGCAGCAGCGAGCCGCCCAGGTTGTCGGTCGCCGCCAGCAGCTCCGGCTGCGACAGCCCGAGCATGGGGTTCTTGGGCTCGGAGTTGACCTGGAAACTCAGGTTCATGTACTCGCTGACGCGCTCCTGGCCCCCGCGCTTGCTGATCCCGGACAACTGCAAGTTGCGGCTCGACTGTATGCTGGTCGCGAGGAACCGGAACGGCCCGGCGTACGCGACGTGCGGGTTCGACACGTCGTGGTTGATGATGCGGACCGTGCCGTCCTCCTGATCGGTGAACACGGTCAACCCGGCCGCGCTCGCGACCGCGTCGATGGCCTGCCAGAACGGGGTGTTGTCGAACTCGAGCGAGTGCTTCACGTCCGGCTGCTCGCCCAGCTCCAACTTGTAGCCCGTCTGTTGGGCGAGGTCGTCCACGAGCTGCTTGGCGGTCCTGTTTTTCGCCGACAGCGTGACGCGCTTGGGCGCGACGAGTCGGTCGCTGTCCATGCGCCGCACGAGCACCGCGAGGCGCCGCTGCACCTCGGGGTTGTCGGTGCCGGCGAGCGCGCGGCGCATGTACGGGAGCGCTCTCTCGCCGCGCTGGACCAGCTCGCGGCCGGCGTTCTCGCGGACGCGCCAGTCTTCGGCCCCGAGGTCTTCGATGAGCCTTTCGGTTGTGGCGTCGCCCGGCCCTTCCGCGACCATCGGCATCGGGGCGGGCGCACCCGGAGGAGAGTACCTTTCACCGATCTTCCCGCCGGGCGCCGCGGACACGACGACGAGCAGCCCGAGGATCGCGAGAACGGCCGTTTTCCGCATGTTGCAACCTCGTGCTGTGGGCTGGGCCGGTCGAGGCAGTTGGTCCGGGAGAGCGGCCGACGCGGATTTTAGCCTAGCAGCCGAACGAAACGCTCTCAAGGGTACCGCAACAGACCCGTTACGCGATTTTGTAAAGACGTGTTCAAGCCTGACGCGACCGGCGAGTTGACCGGTTGTGCCGGACGCGAGAGCTACGCGGACGGCGGGAAGATTGACGCGCAGCGCTGGGCGCAGCAACGCGGTGCGGCGGCCGTGATTGAGGGCAAACCGACTGGTGCCGGGGAGGGGGGTTGCGGGTGCGCCGCTGGCGCTCGGCGGCGTCACGCCCTGCGCGGGAGCACGGTCAGCGCGAACTCGATCTTGCCGACGCGCACGTCCTTCTGGCCCACCGACACCACGCCCGGCGAGCGCCCCCCGGTACACTCCCAGGGGATGTAAAGGTCGAACGCGAGCTTGTGCGGCTGGCCGCGCCACTCGAAGTCGAGCCGGGCCTTGCTGATCGCGGCGTTCGCCACCGACACGTGTACCGCCAGCGCGGACCCGTGCGCGAACTCGCGCGCCAGGCAGCCGGTGCCGACCAACTCGGCGTCGTGATGGAACGCGCGCGACAGGGTCCGCACGCTGTCCGCGGCCTCGGGCGTGTGAAGGAACACGGACAGCCGCACCGTCTGCCCCGGCTCGACCGGCGGGGCGAACACGCTCACCTGAACGGTGTCGCGAGCCGCTTGCCAGAACAACAAGTTCCGCCGCACCTTCTTCCACACCCGGCCGGCCGCGCGCGGCTCCGCGCCGCCCTCGTCGGGCGCGGGCGACGCCCCGCCCGCGC
>JBJSXS010000439.1:0-23369 GCA_046086545.1 Gemmata sp. | reverse complement strand
GCCGCGGCCTCGGGGCCGGCGGCAACCCGTGATGAGGTGAGGGCGCCGTGCCGACCCGAAGGCCCGCGAGCGCCGCTCGCGGGCCTTCCCCGTTCGTGGGCCGCGCGGCACCCGCCCGATCGGAACAACGGCCCACCGCGGGGCGCCTTCGCGACCCGCGTCGCGGCCCGTTCGGTGCCCCTCGTTGCCGCCGGCGCCCGAACCGCCGCCCGGGTCAGGGGCCGTCTCCGCCACGCGCCCGAACCGCACGCGGGCCGGAACCCTTGTGAGTTCCGGCCCGCGTGCGGTTCGATCGTCCGTCCCGGCTCACGGGCGGGTGCGGTCCAGCGCGTCGCGCGGGGCGCCCTGGATCGGCGTCAGCGCGGCGCTCAGCGCGCGGTTGGGCGTCGTGGACACCTTCTCGCGCTCCGCGCCCTGCGCGTAGTCCTTGAGCGCCTGCGCACGGTCGCCCTGAGCCCACCGGGTCGCGCCCAGGAAGTACCACGCCACCGGGTCGGCCGCGTTCCGCTTGGCGGCCTCTTGGAGCGCCTGCACCGCCGCGTCGTACCGGCCGGCCTTGTACGCCACGATGCCGGCGTGCAGCGCGGCGGCGGCGGCTTTGGGATCAACGGGGGGGATCGCGACCGGCGTGCGGTACGGCGCGACCGGGTCGCTCACCGCCTCGAGGCCGTCGTCCGCGACCCTGGCCCAGAACTTCTTCCCCGCCGCGGCCTGGTACGCGGGGCCGCGCCGCGCCGCCTGGAAGCTGTCCTGCGCCCTCTCCGTGTCGCCCCGGAGCAGGTGCGCGAGCCCGGCGACCGTGCGGGCCTTCGCCGCGTCCTCGGAGTCGGGCGGCGAACTCGCCAGCGCCTTGTCGGCCGCGGCCAGCGCGGGCGCGCCGTCGGTCGGGCGCCGCAGGTCGGTCAGCGTGCCGAGCCAGATGTCGAGGAACTGGCTCGGGGTGACCGCGTTCGCGAGCTGCTTCTGGAGCTCGATCTCGCGCAGCGCCGCCTTCTTCTTCTCGCCCTCGGTGGTGGCCTGCTCGCCCTTGATGGCCGCCGCGTGTTCGGTCTTCAGCTTGTCGGTCGCTGCGGCGTGGTCGTCGGTCAGCTTCTTGACGTCCACCGCGTGCTTGTCGGTCAGCCTCTTGACCTCCTCGGCGCCCGCGTCCTTGAGCGTCTTCAGGGCCGTCGCGTGGTCGGCGCTCAGCTTCTTGGTGTCGGCCGCGAGCTTGTCGGTCGCCACCTTCGCGGCCGTTTCCGCCTTGTTGAGCCGGTCGGCGAGGTCGAGCAGTTGACCGGTGGCCAGCCCGCCGCCGCCGATGGCGATCATCGCGTTCGGCACGAGGTTGCGCAGGTCCGGCCCGGTCGCGCGGGTGGCGGCCGCCTTGGTGGCCGCGATCAGATCGGCCGGCACCCACTTCTCGGGCAGCGCGGCGGCCGGCTTGAGCGCGTCGGCCACGCCCGCGAGCGCGTCCTTCTGGTCCTGCGCGGCCTTCTGCGCCGCCTTCAGGTCGGTCGCGGCGGTTTCGAGCTTCTTTTCGGCGTCCGCGACCTTGGTTTCGGCGTCGGCCTTCCCCTTCTCGAACGCCTTTGCGTCCTTGTCAAGTTTGGCGACATCACCCTCGAGCTTCTTCACCGCGGCCTGCGCGGCGCCCAGGTCATTTTCGGCCTTCGCGAAGTTGTCGAGCGCCTTCACCAGCCCGTCCTTCTTGACCGCGGCCGCGACCGCGGGGTTGCCGTAGATGGCCCCGCGGAGTTCCCAGTACGCCTTCAGCTCGTCGCACGACCGGGTGAAGATCTGTTCGAGCGGGTCGGACAGCGGGTTGACGCCCCGCCCGGCGACGGCCCGCGCCCGGGCGGCGTGCGCGGCCTTCGCCTGCTCGATCTGCTTGACCGCTTCGGCGTACTTGCCCCCGGCGGCGAGGTTCACCGCCTTCCAGTAGTACACGCCCGGCTCCGGCTCTTCGCCCTTCGGGCCGTCCTGCAGCAGCAGCGAGACGGCGAACAGCAGGCGGGCGGCGTCCTCGGGGTGCAGGCGCCCGGCGCCCATCGTGCCGGCGGCCGGGGCCGCCGGTTGGAGCGCGTCGAGTTTGTCGATCAGCGCCTCGAAAGTGGACTTGTACGCCGGGTACTTCTCCATCGAGTCGGTGTACACCTTGCGCGCCGCCTTGAAGTCGCCGGCGATCTCGTGCGCGACGCCCAGCGCGACGGCCGCCTTCACGGCGCGCCGGGTGCCGCCCGGCTGGGACAGTTCGGACGCGTTCTGCGTCACCGCCTCCAGTTCCGCGCGCGCGGCCTTCAGGTCCGGGTCGTCGGCCGACGCGGCCGCGCCATCCTTGAGCGCCTGCACCTTGGCGAACACGCGGATGTGGCCCGCCTCGGCCTTCTCCGCGATGCTCTGCGGCGGGTTGGCCTTGAGGTGGTCCAGCGCCTTGGCGGTCTCCCCCGCGGCGAACGCGGCCCGCGGGTCCACGGCCGGCGCTTTTGTCCCCGCCTCTTCCGGAACGTACTTCCGCCCGTCTATCTCGACCTTGCCGTCCGGCCCCGGTTGCGGCGCCTTCGCCACGGGGGCCTTGTCCCCGTTGGGGATGACGCCGCCGTAGTACACCCCGGCGAACGCGCCGCCCGCGAGCAGTCCGCCGACGACCAGCCCTGCGAAGAGGCCGCCGCGCCCGCCCTTGCGCGCGGCGCTCCGGACCGCGGTGCCGGTGCCCGAGTCGTTCGCGCCGCGTGCGGCCGCCCGCGCCTTGGTCCCTTTCGTCGACGTGGTCCTGGTCTTCGCTTCCGGCTCCCGGTCTTTGCGGTCCTTGTCTTTCCCCCCCGCGGTCGGTTTGGTCTTCTCCGGGTTGGCTTCGCCACTGAACGCCAGCGGCTCGGCCAGGGCCGCCTCCTCGACCGACCCGGCGAGCCAGTCCACGCTCACCGCCGGCTCGTTCTCGGCCGTGCCCGGACCCTGCGGAAAGTGTGCCCCGGTCTGCAGTTCGGCCGAGTCGTCGCGTTCCCCGCGCAGGATCGAGGACAGCGACGCGTCCGTAGGTACGCTCCACGCTCCGCGACTCGCGCCCGGCGGCTTGGACCGCAGCACCTCCGACAGCGACGACTCCGTCGTCGCCCCGCGGGTCGCGTTGTCGTCGTCGGCCACCTCTGCGGCGTCCCAGTCGATGGCGACGTCGTCCGCGTCGCGTGCCGTGGGCAAGTGAAAGTACAGGTCGCCGGTGCTCGGCGCCGGGTCGGACGCCGCCGCGTCGGTCCCCTCGGCCCCCGGCCGGTCGGCGCCGTCGGCCGCGTTGTCGGTCAGGGCCGCGTACGCGAGGACGTCCGCGTCGTCGGCCGTTTGGTCTGCCGGCGGGCGGCCGATCCGGGCGCTGGGCGCACTGCCGGTGGAGGCGCTCGACGGCATGTCGGCCTCCGGGTCCGCGTCCACCGCCTCGACCGGGTCGCCCAGGTCGATGTCGGACGCGGTGTTGCCCTTGTCGGTCAGGTTCGGCCCGCTCGGGTCCGCCCACGCGGTCGAGTTGGCCGTGCCGTCGTCGGCGCTGTCCAACAGATCGGCCGGGACGGGCTCGTCGGGCACCGTCAGGTCGAACGCCACGTCCGACGGGCGCCCGGCGAGGGTGCGGTTCATCCCGGGCGCTTCCACCCGGACCGAGGACGAGTCGCCGTCCGAGGTCGCCGGGGCGCTCAGTTCGGCCAGGATGCTGGACGCGTCGGCCGAGGGGGCCGTGGGGGCACCGTAGTCGTGGGCGTCGGGCACCTCGGGCGCGTCGGCCAGAGTGGCCGAGTCGAACAGCGGGTCGCCCAGGTTTGGGGCCGCCTGGTCATGGATCGACTCGCCGTCGTCCGCGGCCAGCGCGGTGCCGCTGTCGATGGCCTCTTCGGCCAGCGGCAGGTCGCTCGCCTCGTCGCCCGGGACGGCGTCGAACGTGAGGGCCACCTCCGACGGGCGCGCCGGCGCGTCCGACGCGGGCGTCCGCCCCGCGGGGCCGCTGAAGATGTCCGAACTCTCGATCGGCTCCGCGACCAGCGCGTCGGCGAGCGGGTCGGAGCCGGGCAACTCAGCGGGCGGCTCGAGAGCCTCCGAGTCCAGCCACCCGGACGCGGGCAGCACCGGTTCGATCGGCTCCAGGTTGTCGAGCCCCACCTTCGAGTCCGCCGCCGCCGGCGCGGCGGGCGGGGCCTCGGCGGCCGGTTCGGCCGGCGAGACGACCTTGCCGTCGATGTCGATCTCGGAGAACGCCCGGCCCCCGCCCAGGTTGATGAAGTCGAACGACGCGCCGGTGCGCTGTCCGGCGACCGGGGGCGGCGGCAGCGCCTTGTAGTCGTCGATCACGTCCGGAGCGTCGGGGGCGGGGAGCTTCATCTCGCTGACCGACTCCACGCCCTCGGGCAGTTGGAATTCGAACGACGAGTGGGCGCGCGGGTAGGTCGGCAGCTCGGGCGTCGAACCGGTCGAGCCGGGCAGGGCGACGCTGGGCAGTTGGGGCGTCGAACCCGACGGCGCGGCCGGCGCGGCCACCTCCGGCGTCGAGTCGAAGGGCGGCACGGCGAACGCCGGCGCCGGCGGCAGCTCGGGCGCCGAGCCCGGGAACAGGAGCGCAACGTCCGGGACGGACCCGACCGGGCCGGGCTTGCCCGACCCCAGCGTGAACGAAGAGGGCTGCTCCGCAGCCGGCAAGTCCTCACCGACCCGGACCGCCGACGCCGGTTCGGCGGCCGGCAGCGCGTCCGCCAAAAGAATGTCGGACGCGCCGCTGCCCGGTGCGAGGTCCGCCGGCGCGGCCTCGACCTCCACGGCCTCGTCCGCCAGATCGATGGCTTCCGCGTCGACCGGCTCCGCGTCCACCACGTCGGCCTCGGTCAGCTCGATCGGTTCGGCTTCCACCGGTTCGATCTCAGCCAGCGCGGCCTCCAGCAGGGTCGCGGAGTCGCCTGCGGCAGGGGGTGGGAGTTCGGGCAGGGCGACGTCGTAGTCGGTCGGGATGAGGGGCGCGGCCGGAGGCTCCGGCGCGGGGGCCTCGTCGGGCGGCGGGGGGAGCGGGACGGGGTCGAGCCCGAAGTCGCCGAACGAGCCGCGGCTGGCGGGCAGGTTGATGAAGTCGAACGAGGCGCCGCTGCGCGGCGCGCCCTCGGGCGGCGGGGGCAGCGTGAAGTCCCCGCGGCTCGGGCCGCCCGCGTTCGGGTCGGACACGGGGGGCAGCTCGCTGAACGGCCCGATGTCGTTGGGCAGTTGGAACTCGAACGACGACCCGCCGCTCACGTACCCGCCCGGTGCGGGCGGCTTCGGCGCGTTCGGGTCGGGCTGACCGGGGGCGGGCTTCTTCGGATCGTTGGTGTTCGACATGGGGCTGGTCCGTGCAGGCGAGAAGCCGCGGGTCCGGCTCTGGGACGCCGGCGAGCGCGTATCGTGAGATGTTAACCGCCGCCGGCCGGGAACGCGCCGGCGCGGGCGGATTTTTCGCCGCTTTTCCGGTGCATGTGGCCGAACCGTCGGAACCCGTGACAGTTGCCCGTTTACCCGTCCCCGCCATCGTAACCGATGCTTGCCCAGACCGGCAGGTCGGTTCGTTCGGCGAAACCGGCGAAACTGATAAAGTCGGGCGCGCGAGGTGGTAAGTATCAGGTCAAAAGTCGCGGGGTCGAAGCCCTCCCACCTGGGAGGGCTTCGACCCCGCGACTTTTGACCTGACCGCTTTCGCCTATTTGCCGGCCCGGAAGGCCGCGTTCTGAATTGCGTTCTCGATCCACGTCGGTTCGGGCGCGATGGTGACGCCGGCCTGAACGACCTCGCCCCACTTTTCCGGGTCCGGTGGGAGCCGCTTGCCGGTCAGCTTCACGAGGCCGGTGTGCGACTGCCGCGCGAGGATTACGTCCTTGCCCGCCTGCTGCTTCAGCACCTCCGACAGCGCGAGCACCGCGTCCGGGTGCCGGCACGCGCTGAGCCCGCGGACCGCGGCCTGACGCACCTCCGGGTCTTCGCTCCCGGGGGCCGCGGTGTCCCGCGCGCCGGCGCCGGCGACTGTGGCGAGGAACTGCGCCGCCTCCGGCTTGTTGGTGCGGCCCAGTGACTCCAGGCACCGGCACCGCAGCGCCGCGATAGTGTCCGGCGCGTACCCGGACGGCCCCTTGAGGACCGCGGCCGGGTCCAGCCCGGAGCGCGTGGGCGCCCGGCCGGCGCTGGTGCCCCCGACCGGGACGACCGCCGGCACGGCCCCCTTCGGGGGGGGCGCGCTCGGCGTCGGTCAACCCGTCGGCGGTCTGGTACGCGGCCATCAGCGCGGCGACCGCGCGCGGGTCTTCGAACCGCCCGAGCGCCTCGATGGCGGCGAACCGAACCACCACGCTCGGCTCGCCGGCCGCGGCCCGCGCGAGCGCCTCCACGACGTAGTCCTGGTCTTCCTGGGTGCCCCTGTTGCGGGCCGGCTCCTGGAGCCGGTACATGGCCTTCGCGCGCTCGTCGCCGGACCGGTCCGGCCCGGCGCGCAGCACCATCACCGGGTCTTCCGGCGAAATGACGTTCTTGACGGTCTTGTACGGCGCTTCGCGGAACTTCCGGCTGGTGACCGCGTCCCACATGGTGGCGCACCCGGTCGGCAGCAGCGCCGCGGCGGCGACGGTAAGCGTCAGTGCCCGGTACACGTTTCTCCCCCGGCCCGCGGCGGGCTGTGGCGGTTCGGCGTTGGTTTCAGCAGCGCGGGATAGCGACCCGCGAAGGGCGGGTCAACAGCAAGCGCCGAGGGGTCAGGGGGGTCGGGGTCAGGGGAAAGAAAAGCAAAAGGCAGAGCGGTGCCGGCGGTCGTGAGCCAGCGGCTTCCTGGGCGCTGTCTTCGTCTACGATTCTATCACCCCGTGCCTCACCCCGGCCCCGGTCCGATTGCGTGCCCGGCGCGCGAGTGGTAAGGTATCTTGATCCGCTCATCCTCCCAGCCAGCAGTAGCCATGTCAGCCAACCTCGACGCAGCCGGAATCGCCCAACTCGCCCAGCGCTTCGGGCTGGTCGAGGAGCAGGTGGTGCGCGACTGCCTGGAGGAGCTGGGCGACCGGTACGCGCCGGCCACCGACATGATCCGGCTGATGGAGCGCAAGCGGCACCTGACCCCGTGGCAGGGCAAGAAGCTGCTCAAGGGCGACTCCGACGGGTACACCCTGGGCGGGTACCGGCTGCTGTACAAGGTCTCGTCGGGGAGCTTCGGCCGGGTGTTCCGGGGCGACGACCCGCGCACCGGGCAGGTGGTCGCGGTCAAGGTGCTCCGCGACCGGTGGGCGTCGGACAAGCAGAAGGTCGACCTGTTCATGCGCGAGGGGAAGCTGGGCATCTCGATCCGGCACCCGAACATCGTGGCGGTCCTCGCGGTCGGCCAGGACGGGAAGACCGGGCAGTACTACATGGTGATGGAGTTCGTCGAGGGCGGGAACCTGCGTGACATCCTTCAGGCCCGCAAGAAGCTCAACCCGGACGAGGCCCTGCGGATCCTTGAGGAGTGCGCCGAGGGGCTGGCCTACGCGCACGCCCGCGGCCTGACCCACCGCGACATCAAGCCCACCAACATCCTGATCGGGGTCGCCAACGGGCAGGCGAAGCTGGTGGACTTCGGGCTGGCCGAGATCGCCGACGGCCCCGCGGCGGGCGGCGGCGGCATGCGCCTTCAGCGGTCCGAAGACAAGGACGACGACGTGGCGGTGGACCGCACCGTGGACTACGCGGGCCTGGAGAAGGCGACGAACCAGAGGGCCGGCGACGTGCGGAGCGACATCTACTTCCTCGGCGCGGTGCTGTTCGAGTGCCTGACCGGGCAGCCGCTCATGCCGGTGACCAAGGACCGCGTCGCGCGGATGCAGGCCCGGCGGTACCAGGACGTGGAGGACACCCTCGCGAAGACCGCGGCCGTGCTGGGACTGGCCGCGCCGATCACCCGGCTGCTCGCCAAGATGGTGGCCTACGAGCCGACCGAGCGGTTCCAGACCCCGAACCAGTTGGTCGAGGGCATTAGGTTGTGTCGCGCGGAACTGGCGGGGCCCGTGGTCCGGTCGCGCACCCCGACCGGGCCCAAGACCGTGTTCGTGGTGGAGCAGAACCAGAAGCTCCAGGACGCGTTCCGCGACAAGTTCAAGGCCCAGGGGTTCCGGGTGCTGATGACCCTCGACCCGGCACAGGCGGCCAAGCGGTTCCAGCAGCAGCCGTACCACGCGGCCGTCATCGACGCGCGGACGGTGGGCCGCGACGGGGTGGCGGCGTTCAACGACCTGCTCCGCGCCGCCGACGTGGCCCGGTTCCAGGTCGGGGTGGTGCTGATCCTCGGTGAGGACCAGGCCGGCTGGCAGGCGGACGTTCACGACCACGCGCACGGTGCGGTTCTCGTGGACCCCGGTGTCACGATGAAGCAGGTGTTCCGCACCCTCGGCGAACTGCTCCAGGCCGACGACGAGAGTGACCGGTGAGGCGCCAGGACCTGTTAGCCCCGCGCCGGCGGCGCCCGCGCCGGAGGCGCGGGGCTAACAGGTGGTACCTTCCGGCCCGCCCTTCCCGAACGCCGCCCCGCCCTTCTCCCCCGGGCGAACCTTCGTACACTGATCGGGCGAAGGAGTCCTCTCATCACCACGACGGGGCGGGCCGGCCCGCATGTCGATCGTTCTCTCCCTCACCGGTCAACTCGACCTCGCGGAGCGCCTGTCCCGCGCCGAAGCGCGCGACTGGCTGACGCGCGCCGCGTTGTGGCTCGAGGGCGCGGGAGACGCGGTGCTGGATGCCCGCGTGGTCCGCGACGGGGACGAGCGGCCGGTGCTGCTCCTCACGCTGCACCCCGCGGCCCCCGCCGCCGAGGTGCGGCTCGGCGCGGGGGGGCGGCTCCGCGTCAGCGCGCACACCACCCCGGCCGGCCCCGGGTGTCACATGCACCTGTGCGACCTGTTCCGGCAGATGGCCGAGGAGTTCGAGTTCGAGTGGGTCGCGGACGACTGCGAGGACCCGACGGGGTACTTCCGGTCGCACACCCGCGGCGCGTGCGAGCAGGCGTTCCTGCGGTGGCTCGCGGCCGCGTGCGCGGGCGCCCCGGCACACATCGGGCTGAGCGCGAGCCACGGGTTCGCCTTCCCCGCGGAGGTGCTCACCCCGCTCGGCCCGCGCACCCACGCGTGGTGCGCGGAAGTGGCGGCCCACCCGGCGAAAGGGCGGGAGTTCTTCGCGTGGTGGGACCCGGGCCTCGATCCCGCGTTCTACCGCGGGCGCGCGCTCGTGAGCCTGTGGTGCGACTTCTTCTGGCGCCCGCCACTGTCCGAGGCCGAGGGCGAACTGGCGGACCAGATCGCGAACGACCTCGCCAGCGCGTTCAAGCTGGACCCGGGGGCGGAGCTGCCGTGGGCCGAGTGGCTCGAACTGCTCGCCGCCATCGCCGACGACGAGGACGGGTACTGCGTCACGCCCAACGACGAGGGGCTGAGCATCGAGCTGTGGAAGCACATGGGGCCGGTCGCCCCCGTGGTGAAGGGGCAGATCGGCTACCGCCGCTACCCCGTACGCGTGCAACTCGAAGGCGGGTGGTCCATCGAGGTGCCGGGCGAACTGGCCCGCGAGCGGAACGAAGACCACACCTGGACCGCGTGGGACCAGACGCGCACCGTGTGGTTCCACCCGCTGCGGTTCACCAAGCCCGGGGGCGGCGCGCCGAGCGCCGCGGAGGTGGCCGAGGTGGGGCGCAAGAGCCTCCCCGAAGGCGCGCCGCTGCCCCCGCTGGACCGCGCCGGCCTGCTCGGGGAGGCCGTGTTCGGCGTGGTGGAAGAGGACGGGCGCACGCTCTGGCGTCTGAGCGGCGTCACCGGCGCCCCCGGGCAACTGGCGGTGTGCAACGTGTACATCGAGAACGAGACCGACCGCGACTGGGCCGTGCGCACGTGGCACTCACTCCGGCACACCTGAGCGTCCTGACCCCGGCCCCTTCGTGCTCTTCGTGAACGGCCACCACTCGTCCGGCAACAGGCCGGTCACGCGGCGGTACGCGGTGCCCACGCGGTCCGGCAGCAGCCGCGACAGGCTCGACCGCTTGGTCTCCCCCACGTACACCTCGTCGTCGCCTCGCAGCACCACGTTGGTTCGCTGGTCGCCGTCCACGAGCACCGCGGGCACGTCCACCTTGAACACCTGCGGGCGGGCGGCGGCCGCGACGTTCGGCCGCACCACATAGACCTGGTTCAGCTTCGACCCCGGGGGCAGCCCGCCGACGCGCTTGAGGAAGTCGAGGACCGGCTCCGGGCCCTGGTACGGCACGAACCGGGCGCGCCCGCGAATGGGGCCGTACACCACGACCTGCGCGCTGCGGGCCGCCGCGAGCGACACCAGCACGCGGTCCGGCGAACACCCGGCGCGCGCCGCGAGGGCGGACTGAAGCTCCGCGAGCGTGCGCCCGTCGGCGCGAACGGGCCCGGGGCGCTCGAGCGGCAGTTGGCCGTCAACGTCCACCACGACGACCGCGTTCCAGTCGGGGCGGTCGAGGAACGCCACGTCGAGTACGTCCGGGCACCCGATCTGGTACGCGGCGACCGGGGCCGGTCGCTCCCCGGCGCTCTTCGGGTCCGGCGGCGTCGGGCAGGTGTGGCGCAGGAACCGCGCGTCCCCGCAACCCGCGGCGCTCAGCAGCGCGAGTGCGAACACCCCACGCGCCCAGGCGGTGTGGGTTGGGCTGGTGGTCGTGGTGCGAACTTCCACACATCCGTTATCGACGGCCCGACCCGCACCGCTTGACGCGAAATGGGCGCCCGCGGTACGCCCGGCCGCACCCCGTGCGGTACTGGCACCGGGCGTAAACACCTCGGCGCGGCGCACCTACGTGTTGGCGCGTGGCCGCGCCGCGGCCCAGAGGTGTCGGACAGGCCGGACGCCCGCCCTACTTCATCTCGTACCACGCCCGCCATGCGTCGGCGGTGGCGAAGTCCTTTCCGGTGAGGCTCTTCAGCCCGGCGCGCGCGGCCTTCGCGACCGCATCGTCCTTGTCGGACAGCGCACCGATCAGATCGGGGATGTGGTCCTTGTCGTCCTTCATCGCGCACGCCAGCGCTGCCGCCCGGCGCAGCTCGGCGTCGTCGGCCTTCAGCATCCCGCGGAGCGAGGTCGGGGTCATGCGGCACAGGCGCTCGGTGAGCGCCTCG
Organism: Gemmata sp.; assembly: GCA_046086545.1. Taxonomy (GTDB): domain Bacteria; phylum Planctomycetota; class Planctomycetia; order Gemmatales; family Gemmataceae; genus Gemmata. The sequence goes on along the minus strand of JBJSXS010000439.1, from coordinate 12,252 downwards.
CGCGCCCCGGTCTTGCGCATGTCGTCGAGGAGCGGGATCACGGCGAGCAGCGCCCCGGTGTACCCCTGACCGGCGCCGTCGCGCGCCCGCTTGAGCGCGTTGGGCCAATCCGCGTTCGGGGCGCGCATCAACTGCAGCGCGAGGTCGGCCGCGGTGGCGCCCGCCGCGGGCTTCGGCGCATCGGGCACGGTCGGCTTCACGTCCGGTGCGCCGAACGGGTTCGCCGGTGCCGGCTCGGGTTTCGCCGCGGGCGCGTCGGGCGGCCCGGCGCCGGCGTTCGCGCGCAACTCGGTGCCCTTCCCCTGCACTTTTGACGCCAGGTCGCGCGCGAGGTTCGAACGGGACAGGAACAGCAGCGCGAACGCGGTGTCCACGTCGGCCCCGTAGCCGCCGCTCCACGACCCGTCGGCCCGCTGCGCCGGGATCAGCACGCTCGCGCCGAAGTCGTACCAGTCGGTCGCGCCGATGCTGTCCACGCCGAAGATCACACCGACGCGCTCCAGCGACCAGAAGAAGTACAGGTCGCGGACGTTGCTCTGCTTGCCCTTCCCGCCCTGGCCCGCGAGCGCGGCGCCGAGGTGGTCCATGCCGCGCTTGATGGCCGCGTCGCGCGCGTCGCCCGCCGGCTTGTTCCCCTTTGGTGCGGGCGCATCCTTCTTGGCCGGATCGGCCTTCGGTGCCGGCGGGTTGTAGAACGGGTCGTTCGGATCGACCCCCGGCGGCACCGCCTTCGGCGCGGGGTTCGCCTCCTTAGCGACCGGCGCCGGTGCGTCGGCCTTCAGGCGCCGCTCCTCGCGCCGGCCGATGGCGGTCGCGAGGCCGAGCAACCCGGCGCAGGTCATCGACGGGCTGCCGTCGGCGCCGGCCGCCGGGCCGTGATACGGCCACCCGCCGGACGCGCCCTGCTGCGTCAGGAACCGCTTCTCGATCAGGTCGAGGGCGTGCTCGACGGGCACTCCGTGCTTGCGCGCGGTCCACACCCCGAGCACCCCGAACTGCGTGTTCGAGTTGTCGTCGTGCGGGCGCTTCTTGGGATCGGTGACCAGCGACCGGCGGTACGCTTCCACGTCGGCCTGCAACTTGCCCGCCGCTGGCAACTTGGGGGTGTCGGGCGCCACGCCCTTCGGCGCCGGGGGCGCGTTTCCCGCGGTCAGAGTCGCTCCGGACAGCTTCGTGCGGAGGGTGCGCTCGGTCGCGGGCGGAACGGGCGGGGTGCACTCGTAGGTCCAGCCGCCGCCGGCGTTCTGCCCGGCCAGGAGCCGCACCCCGAGCACCTGGATCAGCGGCCGGTCGCCCGGGTCGCCGTGCCGGTCCAGGTACAGCAGGCACAGGGTGATCTGGTACGTTTGCGTTTGCGTGTACGAGGCGTCGCGGACGCTCGCGGTGATCTTCTTGACGGCCGCGTCGTCGGGCGAAACGCCGTTCTCCAGGAGCGCGAGCCCCGCGAGCGCGGTCGCGCCGACGTTGCCCGCGTCCTTGTTCTCCTTGCCGCCGTCGCCCGCGCCGCCGCTCTTCTTCAGGTACGCAACGCCCTTCTGAACCGCGGCGTCGATCTCCTTGGGGGTCGCCGCGCGCGCCGCAGCGGTGCCCGCGACGGCGAGCACCAGCACCAGGGCCAAACGGACGGGCGACATCGGGACGGCCCTCGTGGGATGTGCGGGCATAGCGCGAGAGCTTAAACGGCTCTCGCCCCGTAGTCGCGACTCATTTCTTTTCGGCCGCGTACCACGCGCGCCACGCGGTCGCGGCGGCGGCCTTCTGGTCCGCGGTGGGGCTGGCGCCCGGGCCGAAGTCCTTCCCGGTGAGGCTCTTGAGACCGGCCTTGGCGGCGCGGGCGACGGCGTCGTCCTTGTCGGTGATTAACTCGATGAGGTCGGGGACGTGGTCCTTGTCGTCCTTCATCGCGCAGGCCAGCGCCGCGGCCCGGCGCAGTTCGGCCGGGTCGGCCTTCAGCATGGTGCGGAGCGTCGCGGGGGTCATCCGGGTGAACCGCTCGGCCAGCGCCTCGCGCGCCGCGGCCTTGCGGTCGCCCTCGGCGTTGGTCGCGGCGATCAGCAGGACGCGGGTGTGCTCCTGGCCCTTGCCGTCGCGGGCCGCGGCCAGTCCCTTCGCCCAGTCGCTCTGGCTGGCTTTCAGCATGGCGGCGGCCCGCGCGATGACCGGGTCGCCGGTCGGGTTCGGCAGGTTGACCACCGGCACCACCGGGGCGGCCGGGGCGGCGGGGCGGTCGGGCAGCAGGGCGTTCGCTGCCGGCCCGCTGCCGGCCCGCATCTCGGTGCTGGTGGGGTCTTTTTGCACCTTGTTCGACAGGTCACGGGCCAGGTTCGAGCGGCACAGGAACAGGACCGCGAACGCGGTGTTCACCTCGGCCCCGTAGTTGGCGCTCCCGAGGTTCCAGGTGCCGTCGGCGGCCTGCGAGCGGACGATGGCGGTGGAGCCGATGTCGTACCAGTCGAACCCGCCGATCTTGTCCACCCCGTACACCACCCCGACGCGCTCCAGGGACCAGAGGAAGTACAGGTCGTACTGGCCGTGCGCGCCGTCGGCCGCCAGCAGCCCCCGGCCGCCGCGGGCGCGGTCGATCAGGGTTAGCCCCAGTCCGGCGAACGCGCGCTGGACGACGAGGTCCCGGGCGTCGGCCGGGCGCGCGGGGCCCTTGGGCAGGGGCGTGCCGGCGGGCGGGTTGTAGAACGGTTCGCCCGGCCTGTCCGGCTTCGGGGGTGCGTCCGGCTTGGGGGCCGGCAAGTCGGCCTTCAGGCGCCGCTCCTCCCGCCGGGCCAGCGCGGTGGACACGCCGATCAGCCCGGCGCAGTACATGGCCGGGCTGCCGCCGCCCCCGGTGCCGGAGTACGGCCAGTTCCCGGTGCGCGCGTCCTGGGTGCCCCCGAAGTGCCTCTCGATGCGGTCCAGCGCGTCCTCCACCGGGGCACCGTGCTTGCGCGCCATCCACACCGCGAGGGCCGCGAACTGCGTGTTCGAGTTGTCGCCCGTGGCCCCGCCCTTGCCGTCGCCGGCCGCGACCAGCGCCTTGCCGTACTCCAGAACGGTCGGGTGCAGTTTCGGCGGCCCGCCGCCGCCGGCCACCAGTTGCACGTCCTTGAAGCCCTTCCGCAGGGCCGCCTCGTCGTTCGGGTTGATGTCGCCGCAGCACTGGTACCCCCAGCCGCCATCGGCCGACTGGCCCACGATGAGCCGGGCCGCGAGCACCTGGATCAGCGGCACGTCGGCCGGGTCCCCGTACCGGTCCAGGTACATCAGGCACAGCGCGACCTGGTACGTTTGGTTCTGCTTGTACGCGCCGGCGCGCACCAGTTCGGTGATCGCCTTGACCGCGGGGTCGTTGGGCGGGGTGCCGGCCTCCAACAGCGCCAGCCCGGCCAGGCAGGTGCCGCCGATCCCGTGCTCCCCGGCGGCGCCAGCGCCCGGGTTCGCGTACCGCGACCTGAGCGCCACGGCCCCGCCCTTGATGGCCTTGTCAATTTCCTTCGGCGAGGCGCCCGAGGTGGGCGGCGCCGAGGCGCCCAGCAGGAGGGCGAGGAACCCGGCAGCGCGGAGGAGTTTCACGGCCACGTCAGAGCCCCCGGCAACGGCGAAAGTGGTGACGATACATTAACACCCCGGCGAACGCCCGTCACCCGCGAAGCCGCAAGCGGCGCACCGGCGCCGTTCGTACAGTATCTCCGCCCGAGCGCTCGCCCTTTCAGGTTCTCACCCAACATGGCCAAGTTCTTCAAGTACAAGTCGGTCGCGGACCTCGAAGCGGAAAGCGCCCGGCTCGGCACCGGCCTGCGGTTTTCGGAAGACCTGTCGCCGCTGTTCGCGCCCATTGCGATCGGGGGCCGCACGATCGGCAACCGGTGGTGCGTCCACCCGATGGAGGGGTGCGACGGCCACCTCGACGGCACGCCCGGCGAACTCACCTTCCGCCGCTACGTGCGGTTCGGGGCCGGCGGCGCGAAGCTGCTCTGGGGCGAGGCCTGCGCCGTGAACCGGCAGGCCCGCGCGACCCCGCGCCAGATCACTTTGAACGAGTCCACTAAGCCCGCGTTCGCGCGCATCGTGGACGACTGCCGCGCGGCGCACCGCGGCGCCAACGGGACCGACGCCGACCTGCTGTTCGGCCTACAGCTCACGCACTCCGGGCGGTACAGCCACCCGCGGCCGATCATCGCCACGCACGACCCGATTCTCGACCCGCGCACGGTCGCGAACAGGGCCACCGGCGAGCCGGTGACCGCGGGCTACCCGATCATCAGCGACGACGAGCTGAAGCGCCTCGTCGACGACTACGTGGCCGTGGCGAAACTGGCGGTGGACGTGGGCTTCGACTTCCTCGACGTGAAGCAGTGCCACCGGTACCTGCCGAACGAACTGCTCGGCGCGCGGAACCGGCCCGGCCCCTACGGCGGCAGCTACGAGAACCGCACCCGGTTCGCGCGCGAGGCCATTCAAGCGGTGCGCGCCGCGGTGCCGTCGAACATCGTCATCGCGACGCGCATCAACATCTTCGACGGCATCCCGTTCCACATGGCCGCCGACGGCGCGGGCGCGCCGGACGCGCACGCGCTCCCCCTGGCGAACGGCTGGGGCATGTCCGAGAGCGACCCGTTCGCGGTGGACCTGACCGAACCGCTGAGGTGGATCGGCGAGATGCGCGCGCTCGGGGTGACGCTGGTGAACGCGACGATGGGGAACCCGTACGCGCAGCCGCACTACGGGCGCCCGTTCGAGTACCCGCCGCCGGACGGGTACGAGTCGCCCGAGCACCCGCTGGTCGGCGTGGACCGCCACTTCAAGGCCACCGAAACGATCCAGCGCGCGTTCCCGGACCTGGCGCTGGTCGGCACCGGCTACAGCTACCTGCAAGAGTTAATGCCGCAGGCGGCGGCGGCGAACGTCCGCGACGGGCGGGTGAGCATCGTGGGCGTCGGCCGCGGCACGCTCGCGCAACCCGACTGGGTGCGGCAGTTGCTGGACACCGGCAAACTGGACCGCAAGCGGGTGTGCCGCACGTTCAGCTACTGCACGGCGCTGATGCGAGCCAAGCAGCACCCTCTGGGCCAGTACGAAACCGGGTGCCCGCCGTTCGACAAGGAGGCCTACGACAAGGTCTGGAAGGAGGTGCAGCAGCTCCAGGTGAGGAACCCCAGGCCCGCGGAGTGACCCGCGTTCGCCCCGCTCGGCGGCTTTGTGCCGGGGCTCTTGCCGCGTGCCGCCGGTCCGAGACGCGGTCCGAAGCCGGCGCCCGGCTCGGCGGAAGTGTGCATTCGCCCGTGGGATCGCGTCGGCGAGGCGCGGAGGGCCGAGCGGGATCCGCCGCCGCTCGTTCGCGTGTTTCTCGTTGGGTGAGACTCCGGGTGTGAATACCATCAAAAGCACACCCGAGACCACCGACACACACACATGCGCACCAACCCCGTCAAGAAGCTCCTGAAGGCCGGCAGGCCCGCGGTCGGCACCTGGCTGTCGCTCGGCAACATCACCGCGGCCCGGTTCCTCGCCCGCAGCGGGTTCGACTGGCTCACCGTCGACGTCGAGCACTCGCTCGTCAACGTGGAGACCACCACCCACATGATCGCGAGCATCGCGGACGCCGGGTGCGTGCCGCTGGTGCGCGTGCCCTCGAACCGCCACGACCACATCAAGCGCGTGCTGGACAACGGTGGGTACGGCGTCGTGGTGCCGATGGTCTGCACCCGGCAGGAGTCGCTCGACGCGGTCAGCGCGTGCCTGTACCCGCCGTTCGGCACGCGGAGCGTCGGCGGGAGCGTTCACGCGCTCAACTTCGGCGCCGCCCCCGCGGACTACTACGCGAAGGCCAACGACGAAATCCTGATCGTGCTGCAGTGCGAGCACATCGACGCGGTGCGGAACTTCGATCAGGTGTACGGCGTGCCGGGCGTGGACGCGGTGTTCGTCGGCCCGAACGACCTCGCGGCCACCATGCGCGACGCGACCGGCAAGCCGCCGTCGCCCGAAGCGTTCAAGCAGGCGCTCGCGGACATCCTCGCGGGGGCCAAGCGCATCGGCGTGCCCGCGGGGATTCACACGTTCAGCATCGAAGAGGCGAAGGCGCGCATCGCCGAAGGCTGGCAGTTCGTCGCGGTGAACAGCGAGCTGAAGTTCATGTCCGAGGGCGCGAAGCAGGTGGTGGACGCGCTCGGCCTGGGCAAGGGCGGCGGCGACCTGGCGAAGTACTGAGCCGGTCGCGAGCGGTTTTTCGGAACCAACTCAGGAGCGGAATCATGCGCCGGGCCGTTCTCGCCGCACTCGTGTTCGCCGTCGGGTGCGGGAAAAAGCCGCCCGCGCCCGCCAGCCCGGAGGCGCCGTCCAGCGACCCGCCGCCGCTGCACGCCGAGCAGGGTAAATGCGCGCCGCTGCGGATCGAGCAGCGGGTGGTGGCCGACCGCATCCTGTACCACCGGCTCGTCGTGGGCGACACGCTGCACGGGGCGCAGGTGCGCGAGATCGTTCACCACTTCGCCGACCAGTTCATGTGCCTGGGCGTCGGGAACCCGTGGGAGAACGTCGCGGTCGCCGGCGCGCTGTACGCGTTCGACCCGAAGGGGGAACCGGTGGCCTACGCGCACCGCACCGGGCCGCTCGGGGCGGCGTTCCGCGTGGTGCAGGGCCGCGCCGGCGCGCGGGCCGCGGTCGGCGTCGTCGGCATGAAGACCGGCGCCCCGGCGGCCTACGCGGTGAAGGGCCAGACGGTCGTTTTCTATGAGACCGACCCGGCCATCAAGCGGCTGACCGCCGACACCGACCGGTACTTCTCCTACGTCGCCGATGCCCGCAAGCGCGGCGCGACCGTCGAGGTAAAGGTCGGGGACCGGCGCGCCGAACTGACAGCCGACACGGGTCGGAAGTTCGGGCTGCTCGTCGTTGACCCCTACGACAACGCGGACCACCCCACCGACCTGATGACCAAAGAGGCGGTGCAACTGTACTTCGCCCGGCTCGCCCCGGACGGGCTGCTCGCCTTCGACATCTCCAACAAGTTCGTGGACTTCGAGCCGATGTTCGCCAGGGTGGCGGAGGAGTTGAAGCTGGTCGCCCGCGTCTGGAACGACCCGGCCGAGGGCGCGACCAGCGCGCTGGGCAAGAACGCCTCGTCGTGGATGGTGTTCGCGCGCGACGAGCAGGCGCTCGGCCCGCTGGCGGTGCCGACGGACCAGCAACTGACGGCGTTCGGCTCGCGGTTCCGCCCGGCGGACACGCGCCCCGAGGTGCCCGCCTGGACCGACGCGCACGCGGCCGTGGTCCCGGCGATGGAGGTCAAGCGGTAACAGGTCGGTCGCTCGCACGTTGAGGTTGATTCACTTCGGCCGGGACGGTATTGCCTGCAGCAAATGCCCCCCGACTCGAAGAAGGCGTGCGAGCCGATGCGGTGCGCGTGGCCGGCGTTCGTCCTTGTCTGCGCGGCGCTCGCGCCCGGGTGCTGGACCCGGGGCGGGGACCGGCCGCTGCCCGGCCCGGTCGGGCGCGCGCTCGCGCCCGTGCTGCCGGCCGAGGGCGTGTACCTCGAGACCGTCATCCTCGAACGGCCGCTCGGCGACCCGTTCCTCGACAGCGACTTGTGGGCGTCGGCGGTGCCCGTCGGCGCGCCCGAGGCCCGCGTCCTGCTGAGCGAGAACGGGCTGCGCGCGGGCACCCTCGCGGGCACCCTCCCGCCCCGGTTCCAGACGCTCCTCGAGTCCGACACCGAGACGCTCGGCGCGCGCGGCCTCACGTTCGCCACGCGCAAGGAAGAGGTGCTGCCCACGAGCGGCCCGAACGAGCGGTCCGAGTTCAGTTTGTTCGCGGACCTCGCCGGCAAGCGCGCGCCGGTGACGCTGAAGCAGACGCGGGGCGGCATCCTGGTGCGCCCGGAACCGCTGCCCGACGGCCGCGTGAAGGTGGTGTGCGAGCCGCAGATCCAGTACGGCGAGCGCCAGGAGTGGCTGCGCCCGAGTGCCGACGGCACCGGGTTCGTCAAGCACGAGGAGGTGCCGCTCGCCCGGTACCCCATGCTGACCTTCGACGCGGCGCTCGGCCGCAACGAGTACCTGGTGCTCGGGTGGGGTGCGGCGCAAACGGACACGATCGGGGCCGCGCTGTTCGGTGCGGAGGCGAACAGCCAGCCGCGCCAGCGCGTCCTGGTGATCCGGGCGCGGCTGGTGAACCCGGGCAACCCGCCCGACCTGCCGCCGCTCGGCGGCTCCCGCCGCCCGTCCATCGCCGCCGAAGCCGGCCGCACTCGCTGACCGCCGACACGTCCATACTCGCGGCACGAAACCCGCAGCGGAGACGGCCCGTCTGCGCTGCGAGTTTCGTGCTTATTGCGCCGCGCGGCGGCGCCGCAGCCACTCGCCGACGGTGCGCTTGCGGGCGCCGAGTAAGAGGTAGATCAGCCCGAACATGACCGGCGGCCCGGCCCACAGGATCAGGTCCACCGGGGGGAACTTGGGGGACGCGGTTTCCGCCAGCACCTGTCCGGTCGGCTTCTGGGCCAGCAGCTCGCCGATGAACATCCCGCCGCCGACCAGCAGCACGAACACCAGCAGGTCCGCGACGAACGGCCCGAGTGTCGGCTCGGCCTTCGGCTCCGGCGGCGGCTCGGGTTCGGGGGCCGGGGCCGGCCTGGGGGGCGCGGGCGGCGGGGCCGGACCGAGCAGGTCGAGGTTGATGTCCGGCTCGGTCGCGTCGCCGACGCTCGGCGGGCGCCGGGGCGCGTCGCCGATGCTGGGCGGCCGCGGGCGGTTCGCGTCGCTGAGGCTCGCCGCGGTCGGCCCGCCCACGTTGAAGTCGATGTACGGCCCGGCCTCCGGTTGGGTCACCAGCATCCCGCCGTCCGCATCGTCCGGTAAGGGCGGCTTGGGCGCCGCTTGCGGCCCGGCCGCCTGCGGTTCCGGGGCCGGCTTCGCGGTCGCCGGCGGGCGAGCCGGGACGACGGGTGCCGGGGGCGGCGCGCTCGGGTCCGGCGCCGGCGGGATGAACCGCTGCCCGCACTGCTTGCACAGCAGGGGCAGCATCGCGAGCGCCGGCGGCAGTTCGTAGTAGCGGTTGCAGTGCGGGCAGTTGAACCGGATCACGCGCGGCCTCGGGGCGAATAGTCCAGCCTGTCGCGATAATACCGCATTTCGTCGGGCGCGGCAGCGGTCCGCGCGACTCGGCGCCGTTCGGCCTGTCGCTACGGCCGCTACAACCGGACCGCGTCCGGATCAGTTCGCGAACTCTTTGTGGAGCGAGGCCAGTGTGGACTCGCAGTCGCTGAGCGCGCCGACGACCACGAAGCACCGGAACTGGTAGGCGCCGCCGGGCACCCCGGTGGCGGTCTTGAACCGGAACACGCAGTTCCACTTCACCACCTTTTCGGCCGCGAACCGGAACCGCCCGTACCCGGCCCCCTCGAACCCCTTGCTCGGCTGGTCCGGCGAGTAGACGCCCATCGCGTGCTTGCCGTCGGCGGTGGCCAGCACCACCGGGTCGCGCTGCTCGCCGGGGCCGTCCGACAGCGGCTTCAACCTCCCCCGCGCGGGGTCGAACGCGTGGAACGTGCCGAACTCCGGCGGCATGTAGCCTGTCAGGGCTTCGAACTGCGAGTACGTGTGCTTCTCCCCGTTCGGCACCAGGAACGTGACGCGGTACTCGATCGCGTGCGGCAGATTCTTGTAGCCGATGGTGACGCGCTTCGCGAGGTAGTGGTCGGAAAGGGGCCCCGCGTTGCGCGCCGGGTTGCCCTGCGACTTCTCCCCCGGGCGCAGCCAGAACGCCATCCGGTTGAGGGTGGTCAGTTCGTTCGCCTTCGCGCTCAGCTCGAGCAGCCTGGATGTGGACTTCGCCCCGCGGCCGTCCGCCAGGCTCCCGGCTTCGGTCGGGTTGAACACCTCCGGGACGAACGGCGCCCCGCAGTCGAAGTTGCTCGCGGACTGCATTTGTCGGCCGTGGTCGAAGCTGTCCACGAACTCCTTGCCGCCCCAGGTGAGCGAATCGATCGCGCCCGCGGTGCGCGCGGTCGTCTTGATGACGATGTCCGAGGCGCCCGCCGTCGCGCGGATGGTGGCGCCGCCGAGCGCGGGCGCCGACGGCGCCCGCGCCGTCGGCGCGGGGTCGGCGACCGCGGCGGGCGCGCCTGCGACCGCCAGCGCCGCGAGGGCGTTCAGGAGTTTCATGCCGGCATTCTAGCACCCGCGGGTTGACATTCGCCGCCGCATCACCCACCGTTCGGGTGCGCCTCCTTCGTCCCCTCGGTCCCGCGATGCCCGCCATGCCACCAGTCGAACTGCGCGCCCTCCCGTTGCGCGACCTGAAACCGGCCCCGTACCACCCGCGGCGCGTGCTGGCGCCGAAGTCGGTCGCGTACCGCAAGTTGAAATCGAGCATCGCCGCCTTCGGGCTGGTGGAGCCGCTCGTCTGGAACGAGACGACCGGGCACCTTGTGGGCGGGCACGCCCGGCTCCCGGTTCTGGCCGAACTCGGCCTCACCGAGGTGCCCGTTTCTGTGGTGCGGCTGGGCGAGGCGCGCGAGAAGGCGCTCAACGTGGTACTCAACAATCCGGAGGCGCAGGGCCGGTACGACCCGTCGAAGCTCGCGGCCCTGCTGACCGAGCTCGCCGGCCTCCCGGAACTGGAGCCGACCGGGTTCCGGCCCGCCGCGCTGGCGGCGCTGAAACTCGCCCCGGCCCGGCGCGGCCCGGTGCCCCAAGCGGAGGCGCCGCCCGAGCGCGTCGAGGTGACGCTGGTGGCCGACGCCGCGACCTACGCCGCGCTGGCGCCGGCGCTGGACAAACTCGTCGGCGATTACGCGCTGGTCGCGCACCTGCGACGCGCCTGACGCGCGGCGGTTTCTGCAAGACGCGCGGGCCCGTTGCGTGTACACTTGGGCGCTCCAACCTGCCCCCGCCCCCGCCCCCGGAGTTCGCGCCTCATGCCCCGGCTCCTTTCTGCCCTCACGCTCGCCCTCACGCTCGCCCTCGCGCCCGCGCTGTTCGCCGCCGACTGGTACCAGTTCCGCGGGCCGGACGGGAACGGGCACTCCGCCGCCAAGCCGCCCACCGAGTGGGACGCCAAGAAGAACGTCACCTGGCGGACCGAGGTGCCGGGCCTGGGGTGGTCGTCGCCGGCGGTCGCGGCGGGCAAGATCTATCTCACCACCGCCGTGCCGGAGGGTGACGGGTTCTCGCTCCGCGCGGTGTGCCTCGACGTCAAGAGTGGCAAGGCCGAGTGGGACGTGGAGGTGTTCAAGCAGCCCGCGACGGCGCCGAAGATCCACAAGAAGAACAGCCACGCCAGCCCGACGGCGGTGATCGACGGGGACAAGGTGTTCGTCCACTTCGGGCACATGGGCACCGCGTGCCTGAGCGCGAAGGACGGGTCGAAGGTGTGGGCCACGCAGGCGCTGAAGTACAGCCCGACGCACGGCAACGGCGGCTCGCCGGTGGTCGCGGGCGCGCACCTCATCTTCAGCACCGACGGCACCGACCGGCAGGCGGTGATCGCGCTCGACAAGGCGACCGGCAAGGTCGCGTGGCAGACCCCGCGGAACAACAAGACCGGGGCCAACCCGTTCTCGTTCAGCACCCCGCTCCTCATCAAGGTGAAAGACCAAGAGCAACTGGTCTCCGCGGGCAGCGGGGTGGTGATGTCTCTGGACCCCAAGACCGGCAAGGAGTTCTGGCGCGCGACCTACGGGGCGGGCTACTCGGTGGTGCCCAAGCCGGTGTTCGCCAACGGCCTGGTGTACGTCTGCACCGGGTACAACACGCCCACCCTCGTCGCGATCAAGCCGGACGGCACCGGCGACGTGACCGGTACGCACGTCGCGTTCACGGTGAAGAAGGACGTGCCGCACAACCCGTCGCCGGTGGTGGTGGGCGACGCGCTGTACATGGTGTCCGACAAGGGCATCCTCAGCTGCCTCGAGGCGGCGACCGGGAAGGTGCGGTGGAGCGAGCGCGTCGGGGGCGACCACTCCTCCTCGCTGCTGTACGCGAACGGTCTGGTGTACCTGCTCGACGAGGCGGGCACGACGACCGTGTTCAAGCCGGGCGACAGCTACGAGGAGGTCGCCAAGAACAAGCTCGGCGAGAAGACCCAGGCGAGCTGCGCCCTCGACGGCGACGCGCTGCTGCTGCGCACCGAGAAGGCGCTGTACCGCATCGAGAAGGTGAAGGAGGGCGGGCCCGTCGAGGAGTCCTTCGTCGCGCAGGAGCTCATGGGCGTGCGGTGCGTTTTGGTGTTTTGGTTGTTGGGTCATTCGGCGTGGGATTG